>NZ_JANRHN010000019.1:0-70759 GCF_024733745.1 Bacteroides sp. ET225
ATAAAATCAAAGCCGCAGCCGCGATGATATGCGTCCTTTTTTTCTTGCAGGACGGTTTCATCACGGCTGCGGCTTTTTCCTGTTGCGGTATGCTCCGATCGGCCTTAAAGTTTCAGTTTCATTGTTACGAACTGTTTGATGAAGTCAACGGTTCCGTCGATGCCCAGCACGGAAGAGTCAATGCAGAGATGATAGGTCGCTGCGGCTCCCCATGTATTATAGCTGTAATAGTTGTAATAGGATGAACGTTTCTTGTCGGCCTTTTCCATCAGTTCTTCGGCTTCGTCTGCCGTAATGTCATGCAGTTTCATCAGGCGTTCGATGCGTGCTTCGGGTGCGGCAGACACGAACACGTTCGCGCAGCGCGGATGGTCGCGCAGGATGTAGTCGGCGCACCGTCCTACAAACAGGCACGATTTCTCTTCCGCCAGCTTGCGTATCACATCGCTCTGGATCTTGAAGAGCGAATCGTTGCTCAGGTATGAGTTATATGGATAGGCACCTTCGGTGATAAAAGGAAAACGGGTGCCGAACAGTCCTCCCAGAATCGTTTGCGAAGCTTTTTCGTCGGCCTTTTCAAAAAATTCCTTGCAAAGTCCGCTTTCTTTTGAAGCCAGGTTTATCAGCTCCTTGTCATAGAAAGAAATGCCCAGCTTTTTCGCCAGCTTTTCACCTATTTCTTTTCCGCCGCTTCCCAGTTGGCGGCCCAAATTGATAACATAGTGCTCGTTCATAGCGTATCAGTATTAGTTATAGTGCAAAAATATAATTTTTTTGCAACGGAAGGCTATTGCGGTCGTATTTTTTTTGAGGCTGAACGCCCGCTTTTGTCCCGTTCGCTCTGCCGGCAGAGCCTCAGTCAGGCCGGGGTGTGCGACGGAAGAAATGCGGGAGTGTGGCGGCGGATTCTTTATCTTCAGCCTGGAGATGCAAATCTTCAGCCTAAAGATACATATCTCCAAGCTGGAGATACACATCTTTAGGTTAAAGATGAAGATTCTTTTTTATGCGATTGAGTTTGCGGCCCGCATTCTTTGGAAACGCGGCGTGTGTTTGTCCTGTTTTGCTGTGGCTCTTGGCGTTACAGCAGCAAGTCCGGAATCAGGTAGACGCTTTCTTCTGTCACTCCCTGTTCAAGCAGCGCATCTTTGTCTGCGAGGTAGATTTTCATAAATTCGTCGTGGCTCTTGGACTGCTTTTCCGCGTGTCGGTAACATTCCAGCGCCTTGGGTATCTGGTGCATGGCCAGATAGACGTGGCCCGTATTCAGCCAGTCGGAAATCTGCGCGTCGGAAGCCTGTATCAGTTTCTCGAAGAACCGCAGCGCTTCTGCGTGTTTCCCGGTCATGAAGTAGCACCAGCCTATGGCGCGCTGTGCGTTGGCCGGCGTGCGGTCAAGGTATTCCACCTTGAAGAAATATTGCAGCGCCTTGTCGTAGTTGCGCAAGGTTGCCAGGCATTGCCCGATTTGGAGCAGCAGGTTCAGGTTGTCAGGCTGGATGCTTTCCACGCGGTAGAAATATTCCAGCGCCTTTTCAAAGTTATGGGTCCGCTTGTAGCATTGGGCCAGGTGCTTGAGAGTCCATATATGGTCGGGCTTCACAATGTCTGCTTGCAGATAGGCGTTGATAGCGTCCTCATATCTTTCCATTTTTTGATAGGAGAATCCCAGCTTCTGCCAGCTTCCCGCTTCTTCGGGATTAGACTGCACCAGTTCTTCATACAGTTCCGAGGCTTCTGGAAAATAGTCTTTGGCAAAAAGATAGTCCGCTATCTGCTTTCTCCGTTCGTTTTGCAGGATGAGGCGGTTGAGGAAAGGAGATTTCCAGAAAGCCAGTTCGTCGGCAAAAATGTCGTGCTGTTCGCTTCTGTACATCCACAGCTTGAAGAACCTGTAGAGGTCGTGGATGTATTGCCGGCTGATGATGTTGGCTTTGTCCCGGCTGCTTGTTTCTCCGGCCAGCTTGTCCAGGTTTTCTTCCATGACTTCGCTTTGCGATCCGATCTGCGACCTCAGCGCATCGATTTGCAGCTTGGGCAGCGAGAAGAGTGTGAGGCAGAACGAATATTTGTCTGAATTGCAGAAAATGGGTGATTCGAGCAGCATCTTCAAGAGCGACTTGTCGCTTATGTCGTTGTCGGCAAACAGGTCGGCAATGTCGGCCGTTTGCTTGTCGAACGGGTAGAACCAGTGTGCCGCCTGTCCGAAAAAAGCATAGCTTTTCAGTTGCGAGAAAGTGCTCATATACGTGTCGGCCCCTTCCATCTGGAGCTCGCCCAGCTGCTGTATCTCGTCGCTTATCTGCTGCATTTCTTTTTCCCATTCCGGATTTTTGTCTTCCAGATCTTCTATGTCGATGATTTTAAAGTCGGTTTTTCTCAGCCTGGGGTTTCGCATCATCTTTGGAATGATCTGTTCGCGCATCCTTTTTCCGATTTTTTCCGTTTCTCTGGACAGCAGAAACAAAATCTGTATGTCGTGAAGCTGCTGTACGGTCTGCGCGTTGTCACCCAGTATCGTCAGTGCGGCTGTCAGTTCCGGATAGAGAGAAAGCCGCTTTTCCTGATAATATGCCGTGAGCAGTATGCCGGCAAGCGCGCGTTGTGAAACGACGGCTTCCGTACGCTTCCGGTAGGCAAGCAAAAGAAACTGTAACTTCTGAGGGTCAAACAGTTGCAGCAGGCTTAACGTCGCGGCACTCACCATGACAGCCAGCGAGTTGGCCGGTATAAGTTGGGAATCCAGCAAGGCGGAAGCCTCTTTCGCTTCTTCGTCAGTCCAGTGGGCAGATGTCCATATCTTGTCGAAGAGTTCGTCTGTAGCCTTTTCCTTTTGCTTGTAAAGCTTTTTCAGTTCGCTGTTTTTGTCTGCGTTTTCAGCGAGCATCAGCGGAGTGACGCTCAAATCTTCCGCATTGGTTTCCAGTGTCATTCCGATTTCCTGGAACGAATGGACTGCCGTCTGTTTGAAAGTCCGGCATTTTGTTGCGAAGAATCCTTTTGAGGCGGATTGCTGTCTGATGAATTCCGCCCGGTCTGCCAGTTCATATCCTTTGCGGTACAAATGCGCATACATCTTTCCCTGCTGCGGGTCTTCTGTTCCCTGAGCGGCATATTGCAGCATATATCCGTAGGTGTTCTGCAGCGTTTCCACTTCGGATGTCAGAGTCCAGTTGTTTGTTTCGGAAGCCAGTGAACCAAGTTGCGCGAAAGCTTCTTTCAGTCGTTTTTGGTCGAGAAGCTGAATGATGTCCTTATACATGAGTTGTTTCAATAAGAAAATTATCATTTACAATCACTGCAAAAATAGCAATTATTTTGTAATTTTGCATATCTATCTATAGAACAATGGGTATAACGGAACTTCAAAAGGTGTATGCCGGTCATCCGAATTTGTCGGGGCTGGCATCATTGTTGGATAACAAAGAAATAAGAACGATATTTTTAGACGGGATGCACGGTTCGTGCGCGTCGCTGTTCGCTTCCGCTTTTACCAGGCGGAATGCGGGCGTTCATGTGTTTGTATTGGATAATCTGGAAGAAGCCGGGTATTTTTATCACGATATCGTGCAGGTGAACGGGGAAGGGCAGACTATGTTTTTCCCTTCATCGTACCGCAGAGCCATCAAGTACGGCCAGAAAGATGCGGCGAACGAAATCCTGCGTACCGAAGTGCTGGGAGCGTTTGAACGGAACGAGCCGGTTACGGTGGTCACTTATCCGGATGCGCTGGCAGAAAAGGTGGTGTCGCAGAAGGTGCTGAGCGACAAAACGATCGCGCTTAAGGTCGGGCAGCATATTGCAACCGGGAAAATAATGGAGGAGCTGGCCGGACACGGTTTTGAGCATGTGGATTATGTATACGAGCCGGGGCAGTTCGCTTTGAGAGGAAGCATCCTGGATGTGTATTCGTTTGCGTCCGAATATCCTTATCGGGTTGATTTTTTTGGAGATGAAATCGACAGCATACGTACGTTTGAGGTGGACTCGCAGCTCTCCAAGGAAAAAAAGGATGCGGTGAGCATTGTGCCCGAACTTTCTGCAGCGTCTGGAGGAGACATCTGTTTTCTTGATTTCATTCCGGCGGATGCGGTGTTGTGGGTAAAGGACTTCGTCTGGCTGAAGGAGCGGATTCAGACCGTGTATGAGGAGGCATTTTCTCCGCAGGCTCTGGCCGCTTATGAAGGTGAGCAGGACGGGCTGAAGGAACTTGAAAAGCAACTTGTCGACGGAGGTGAGTTCTGTGTCCGTGCGTTGGAGTTCAGGCGGATTGATTTCGGACACAAGGCACTTGGTACGCCTCAGGCTTCGCTGAAGTTTGAAACTTCCGTGCAGCCTATCTTTCACAAGAACTTTGATCTGGTGTCGGGTTCGCTGACTGATTATTTGCAGCGCGGATATCGGATTTACATTTGTTCGGACAGCGTGAAGCAGACCGACCGTCTGAAGGACATCTTTCAGGAGCGGGGCGACAAGATTGCGTTTGAACCTGTAGACCGCACGTTGCACGAAGGATTTATCGATCATACATTGCGCTGCTGCATTTTTACCGACCATCAGATTTTTGACCGTTTCCATAAATACAGCCTCCGGAGCGACAAGGCGCGGAGTGGAAAGGTGGCTCTTTCGCTTAAGGAACTGAATATGTTTGAGCCGGGTGATTATGTGGTGCATATCGACCACGGGATCGGGAAGTTTGCGGGACTGGTGCGTGTGCCGAACGGAAACACCACGCAGGAGGTTATCAAGCTGGTTTATCAGAATGACGATGTTGTGTTCGTTTCTATCCATTCGTTGCATAAGATTTCGAAATACAAGGGAAAGGAAGGCGAACAGCCCCGTATCAGCAAGCTGGGTACGGGTGCATGGGAGAAGATGAAAGAGCGGACAAAGACGAAGATCAAGGACATTGCCCGCGACCTTATCAAGCTTTATTCCCAGCGCAAGCAGGAAAAAGGTTTTCATTTCAGTCCCGACAGCTTTCTGCAGCATGAACTGGAAGCCAGCTTCCTGTATGAAGATACGCCCGATCAGCTGAAAGCTACTCAGGAAGTAAAGGCTGACATGGAGAGTGACCGGCCTATGGACCGTCTGGTCTGCGGAGATGTGGGATTCGGAAAGACAGAAGTGGCTGTCCGTGCAGCGTTCAAGGCTGTGGCCGACAACAAGCAGGTGGCGGTGCTTGTGCCTACCACCGTATTGGCTTTCCAGCACTATCAGACATTCAAGAAACGTCTGGAAGACATGCCTTGCACCGTAGAATACCTGAGCCGCGCCCGTACGGCCAAGGATACAAGCCGCATCTTGAAGGAGCTGGCCGACGGAAAAGTCAATATACTCATCGGAACGCATAAAATAATCGGAAAGAGTGTGAAGTTTAAGGATCTTGGCCTGCTGATCATCGACGAGGAGCAGAAATTCGGGGTGAGCGTGAAGGAAAAGCTCCGCCAGATGAAGGTGAACGTAGATACGCTGACCATGACTGCCACGCCGATTCCGCGCACGTTGCAGTTTTCGCTGATGGGAGCGCGCGACCTTTCGGTTATCCAGACTCCTCCTCCCAACCGCTATCCGATTCAGACCGAAGTGCATACCTTCAATGAAGGAATCATCGCTGACGCCATTAATTTTGAGATGAGCCGCAACGGTCAGGTGTTTTTCGTGAACAACCGCATTCAGAATCTTCCGGAACTGAAGGCAATGATTCAGCGGAACATCCCGGACTGCAGGGTGTGCATCGGTCATGGGCAGATGCAGCCTGAGGAACTGGAAAAGATTATTTTTGATTTCGTGAACTATGATTACGACGTGCTTCTTGCCACGACAATCATTGAAAGTGGAATTGATATACCGAATGCCAATACCATTATTATTAATCAGGCGCAGAACTTTGGCTTGAGCGACCTGCATCAGATGCGCGGACGTGTGGGGCGAAGCAACAAGAAGGCATTCTGCTATTTGCTGGCTCCTCCCTTGTCGAGCCTGACCCCCGAAGCGAAACGGCGTCTTCAGGCGATTGAAAACTTCAGCGATTTGGGAAGCGGCATTCACATTGCCATGCAGGATCTGGATATCCGTGGCGCAGGAAATATGCTGGGAGCCGAACAGAGCGGATTTATCGCCGATTTGGGCTATGAAACCTATCAGAAGATTCTGGCAGAAGCGGTTACGGAACTGAAGAACGAAGAGTTTGCCGACCTGTATGCGGATGAAATCAAAGCCGGCGAAGAGAAGATCAGCGGCGAAGAGTTTGTTGACGAGTGTACGGTGGAGAGCGACCTGGAACTGCTTTTCCCGAACGAATATATTCCCAGCAGCAGCGAGCGTATGCTGGTTTACCGCGAACTGGACAAGCTGGAGCTTGACAAGGATGTGGATGAATTCAAGGTGCGGCTGGTAGACCGTTTCGGACAGATTCCTCCGGAAGGGGAAGAGCTTATCCGCATTGTTCCCCTGCGGCGGCTGGCAAAGCGTCTGGGTGTGGAAAAGGTGATTCTTAAAGCTGGCAAGATGACTCTTTATTTTGTCAGCAACCTGGAGAGTCCTTATTACCAGAGCAGGTCTTTCGGGAAGGTAATCGAATACATGTCGAAGAATCCGCGGTATTGCAATCTGAGGGAACAGAACGGAAAACGAAGCATGGTTGTGCAGCATGTAACTACAGTGAAGGATGCGGTGGCTATTCTTCAGGAAATGGTGAGCATGAACGGAGATTCGTTTTCTGTCTGAAGCATCTCAAATCAATGACATTCGGATTTCATTTGTGTTTCATTTGAATTCCGGATGTCTTTTTTATCCGGGAAAGAATGCCGCGCAAGACTGAAATGCTTTATTTTCGCCGGAAATTTTATGGACTACAAAGATAATGGTTGAGTTTATTCAGATGAAAGGAAGGTTGCTGGCCTTGGCTTTGCTCGTTTTCCCGTTGGGAGTGGCGGGGCAGAGCGCTCGTGATGAAATCCGGCAGAATCCGGCTTTGGCTGCCGGAAAGTATTATGCTTATCAGGAGCCGCAGACAAAGTATGCACCGGCACCGGCCGGATATGAACCGTTCTATATTTCTTCGTTTGCGCGCCACGGTTCACGCTATCTTACCAAGGAAAAGAAATACGTGCAGCCGATGCAGGCGCTTCTGAAAGCAGGAGATGAAGGCCGGCTTACACCGGACGGCAGACGGGCGTTGAAAATGGTCGTTTCGTTGGCGGAGGAGGCCGAGGGGCGTTATGGCGAACTGACTCCGAAAGGGGCTGAACAGCATCGCAGGCTGGTGGACAGAATGTATGCCAATTATCCGCAGGTGTTTGAAGATGGGATTCATGTGGATGCAAGGTCCACTTACAAGACGCGCGCTTTTCTTTCGATGGCAGCAGCCTGTGTGGAGTTGAAAGGCTTGAACCCGAAACTGAACATCACGACTGAAACAAGCGAACACGATGCCTGGTATATAAAGTATAAGAATCCGCTCTATGAAGCGTTGCACATGGAAAATGTCGATTCGGTATACCGTGCGGCCGACAGTGTCTACATTCATCCGGAGAGGTTGATGAAGCAGCTTTTTAACGATTCTGTTTATGTGGCGGAGAATATCGACGCGAAAAAACTGATGGCGGATCTGTTTGAACTTCACGGAATCAGCCAGAGCAGTTACAGCCAGCCGGATCTGGGCTTCTTGTTTACGGAAGACGAGCTTTATGACATGTGGCAGCGCAACAATTTTGAATGGTATTATGAAAAGGGGCCTTCTCCGTTGAGCGATGCCTGCATGTATAAATTGGAAAGAAATTTGCTGCGAAATTTCATCGAAACCGCAGATACGGTGATTGCGTCGGGGAAAAATGCAGTTTCGCTTCGTTTCGGTCACGATACGAACCTGGCGCCTTTGGCCGCACTGATGGGAATGAATCAGTTGACAACAGCCACAACAGACTGGGAGAAAATCGCTGATACTTACCGCACTTATCGGATCATTCCGATGTGTGGCAATGTGCAGCTGGTGTTCTACCGCAAGAAAGACAATGACGACATTCTGATGAAAGCGCTTTTGAATGAGCGTGAGGTCATTTTGCCTGTCAAAACCGACAAAGCTCCTTATTATCATTGGGAGGACGTGAAAAAATATTGGATGGAACTGATAGAATCCATTGTGCTTCCCTGACATAAAAGCCGGGAAGGTGGCGGAGGGGAATGCGCTTCTGTCGAAATCGGGCGAGAGCCGCGAAAATGCTGGTAACTCAGCGGTTTCGCGGCTCTCGCCTTTCTTCAGGCGGGTAAAAGCCAAGTATGCTGTAATATGAAAGTAATATGGGCGTAATCCAAAAGACACATTTGCGTAATTATGTTGAAAACCCATACTGATACCTTTGCGTCGAAATAAAAAGATAAAGAATGAAAGCTAGATTTATTGCTGTGATGTTTTTATTGGCATCAGCCAGCGTGCAGGCCGGAGTCGTTAAGGGAAAAATAAAGGATGCACGGACCGGGGAAGAAATTATCGGTGCTTCGGTGATGGTGAAAGAGGAACCGGGCAAGGGGACGGTGACGGGTTTGGACGGCAGTTTCAATTTGTCCGTCAACAGGAACAAATATACGTTGGTTTGTTCTTATATCGGTTATAAGAACTATGAAGTAACCGTCGATTCAAAGAGTAAAGAAATAGAGATTCCATTGAATACGGATGAGGTGGCTTTGGGCGAAGTGACGGTGGTGGCTTCCAATCCGGGCCGGACAGAGGCCGGCGCACGTGCCATTGAGCGCAAGGCGATGAACGTGGTGAACGTGATGAGCGCAAAGGCAATCGAGCTTTCGCCGGATATCACCGTAGCTAATGTCATCCAGCGTATGTCGGGAGTGACGATCGAACGCAACAGCAGCGGCGAAGGTCAGTATGCCATCCTCCGAGGCATGGACAAGCGCTATAATTATACATTGGTAAACGGAGTGAAGATTCCGAGCCCGGACAATAAAAACCGGTTTGTTCCGCTCGATATCTTCCCTTCGGAGATGCTTGACCGTCTGGAGGTAACGAAGTCGCTGACTGCCAATATGGAAGGTGACGGCATTGGCGGTGCGGTCAATCTGGTGATGAAGGATGCGCCGGCTGAACGTCAGTTTACGGCAAGTATTTCGACGGGTTATAACGCGATGTATTTCGGTCGTGACTTCCAGTCGTTCAACTACGGGGAGATAGTGAAAAAGTCGCCCTACGAAGCGATGGGGAAGCCGGAGGATTATAAAGTAACACAGGACAATTTCACTTCCTCCAATCTGCGCATGAAATGGAAGAAGCCGCTTCCCGACCTGACCGCCAGTCTGTCTTATGGCGACCGCTTTTTCGGGAACAAGCTGGGAGTGATGCTTGCCGGAAGTTATCTGAATACCTATAGAGGAAAAGAAAGCCAGCTCTATTATCAGCCGGGTGTGACTCATAACGGTATCGAATACCGTAACTATTCGTCCCAGCAGACCCGTATCGGCGCACATGCCAAACTGGACTATCATATCAACGGAAATCACAAGCTGACATGGTATAACGGCTATATGGATATGCGCGAGGCAGAGGTACGTGACGGGGAGGATGACAAGGAGCGTGCCGTACGTATGAAGTGGAATCGTCAGTACATCATCAACTCGACACTGAAAGGCGAACATCAGTTCCTTGAAGACGGCAGGCTGAAACTGAACTGGTCGGCGGTAATTTCCAAGGCATACAGCGAAACTCCCGACAATGCGGATATATTCATGCAGGGATCTCATGTCCAGACTTCCGGAGCCGCCACCCGCCGTTGGGAGCACAATTCGGACAAGGACAAGGCGGGCTATGTGGATTTGAGCTACAAATGGAGTTTGAAGGATGAATCGTTTTTCGACTTCTCTGTCGGAGGCATGTACCGTGATAAGAAGCGCGACAGCTTCTTCAATGAGTATACTTTCGATTCAGGTACGGGTAGAGATCCGCAATATATCAATGAAGACTGGTATAATTTCGATGAAATCGTGTTTACGCCGGCCATGCGCGGATATGGCAACATTGGAGATCCGTTGAACTATGACGCTTCGGAGAAGATAGGGGTCGGCTACGGTATGGTGAAGTATACGTTCCCGAAGTGGGAGCTGATTGCAGGCGTACGAGTGGAGCATACCAATCAGGGGTATGTGTTGAAGTTCCCGCGTGATGTGGATCCGGAAGGCAGCCAGAAGTATACGGACGTGTTGCCCAGCTTCCATGCGAAATACAACGTGCATGAGAACGCGAACCTGCGCTTCTCGTATGCCCGTGCCATCAACCGTCCGAGCTTTTTCGAAATCGTGCCTTACAGTATTATCAACGAGGATTATAAGGAAAAAGGTAATCCGGACTTGAAGCATACCGTGGCCGACAATGTGGATTTGCGGTATGAGTTCTTTCCGAAATCGTCCGAACAGTTTATGGTCGGTTTGTTCTACAAGCATATCCAGAATCCGATTGAATACAGTCTGGTAAGCTCCGGGCAGGACACTTATTACCAGCCGATGAACTTGGGCGATGCCACGAACATGGGTGTGGAGGTGGATGTTATGAAGTATTTCAACTGGTTCGGCATCAAGGCTAACTATACTTATACGCATTCCAAGATTACTACAGACAAACGTTATATGGACGGCTCTGAGGTCAAGACAAGAAAGCAGTCCCGGCCTTTGTTCGGACAGGCTGCGCATGTGGCCAACCTTTCTCTCCTGTTCAAGGATGCCAAGCGCGGGTGGGAAGGCCAGCTTGCCGGAAGCTATACCGGAAAACGTCTGAGCGACATTTCCAACTGGTACGATAACGATATTTGGGAGGACGGATATTTCCAGCTGGACGCTTCCGTGGAGAAGAGCTTCAAGAAAGGAGTGAGCATCTTTGCAAAGGCTTCCAATCTGCTGGATGTGCCCTTGCTGAGATATGTCCAGAAAGGTCCCAGCACGGAAGGGCTCAATTATGAACGGCATAAAGGCAATGTAATCGAGCGCAAGGAATGGCATGGACAGACCATCATGCTGGGTGTGAGATATAAACTTTAAGGAAAAACAAACTGAACGACATATTGACTAACATCTTAATTTTTCAAATTATGAATTTCAAGAAGTATTTATTCATGGGTGCGGCTTTGATGGCTTTGTCATTCTTTGCTGCTTGTAGTGACGATGAAAATGAACCGCAGACTCCGCCTAAAGATCCGGAAGGTGAACAGCCCGGAGAATCAACCAGTTTGGCAGATCAGTGGAACAATACCAATACGGTGGTTTGGCCTGCTGATACGGTGGTCAACTTGACGGACCATTATGTGGTTCCCGAAGGAAAGACTTTGGTTATCAAGGAAGGCGCGCAGATTATCGCTAGTTCCAAAGGCGTAGGAGCCAACCATGCGGCCATTGAATTTACGGTAAACGGAAACCTGTATTGTGAGGGTACGGCGGAGAAACCCGTTCTGTTCTCTGTTTCCGAAGAGGAACGGACTGAGGAAAACATCTTTGCTGGCTTGTGGGGCGGTATCGTTGCTTCCGAGACTTGCGGCGAAATGCTGATTGACCATACCATCATTGAGTATACGGGAGGTCAGGTTGTGGAAGGTTCTCCTGCCGCGACAAACGGTGTTTATACGGCCGGTGACGATGCTTATCCGCAGATTACTACCAACAACATTAACGGCAAGTATGTCATCATCAACTCCGTTCTGCGTAACGGCTGGTCGGATGGTATCTACATGATGGGCGGTGAGGGCATCATAGCCAACAACTTGTTTGCCGCCAACGGATACGATGGCGCTGAGGCTGTGAACGTGAAGGCCGGATGCAAGGTTGACGTGGCTGGAAACGTGATGTTCAGCCCGAATACCAACGGCTTGAAGTTGTCGAGCTCCGGTCAGGGCGGAAACCGTGGTCAGGCGTTGATTCAGGCATACAACAACACCATCATCAATGCCGGATGGAGACGTGACGGAGAAAAAGGCGGTTGCGTGTATGTGGAAAAGAACGCGCTTGCCAATGTGTTCAACAACTTGATGGTGAACTGCAAGTTCCGCGCCATGACTCCGAGCTTTGATATTCCGAACAATCCGGAAGAAGGATATGATAACAAATCCGTAATTGACTACAATTTCTACGCTTCGGGCAATCAGCAGAGTGACATCGTATATGACGGTGAGGACGAAAGCGGTGTGGCATACGCTTGGCAGGGATATAACTACGACCACGAAGACTATAACACGGGAGTGGTTGATGTGCATAGTGTCATTGCCAAAGAAAATGACTTGAAAGACCCTCAGTTCGTGAACTTCGACATCAATGCCGTGGCATTGACCGGCTATGTATACGATAGCGCATGGGATTTCCATCTGAAAGCAGGTTCTCCGGCTTTGAACGGTGCGGCTGGCGCTTCCGAATCATTTGCAACTCCGCTTTTCGGCACGACTGGTCTGACCATTAACGGAGAAAACTACACTTCTCCGGCGGTTCAAAGCCATTATGGTGCTTACGGCGAATAAATTCAGGCTCTTTTTGAGACACAGCTGATATACATTCATTTCTTTGGAAGCCCGGATCTATTGATAAAAGCATCCGGGCTTTTTTAATCTGTTTTTTTCGTGGCGGCTGAGAGTATTTCATATTTATTTCAGTTTTCGGATTCAACTTTGCCACGACAAAACGAAAATAACATTTAAACAGTTTTTATTATGATTTCATTGAAAAGAACTTTAAGCACTTTAGGAGTAGCCTTGTTTGCGCTTTCCGTTTTCGCACAGACACCAGCCGACTGGAAACCGCTTGAAAAGCCTTTGAATTTCTATCTGGCTAACGATTTGGGACGTAACGGATATTACGACCAGAAACCGATTGCGGAACTGATGGGGAAGATGGCTGAAACCATAGACATTGAATTTGTGGTTGCCGCCGGCGATGTGCATCATTTCGAAGGAGTGCGCAGTGTGGATGACCCTTTGTGGATGACCAACTATGAGCTTATTTACAGCCACCCGGATCTGATGTTGCCTTGGTATCCGATTCTTGGAAATCACGAGTACCGGGGAAATACGCAGGCCGTGCTTGACTATGCAGGTGTAAGTGCACGCTGGCAGATAGCCGGGCGTTATTATACGAAAACGATGGAGGAGGATGGAGCGACATTGCGCCTGGTGATGATTGACACCCCTCCCTTGCTCGACAAATACCGTAAAGACACGGAAAAATATCCGGACGCGCATCTGCAGGACGTCGACAAACAGTTGGCCTGGCTTGATTCGGTGCTTACGGCTGCAAAGGAGGACTGGGTGCTTGTGGTAGGCCACCATCCCATTTATGCGGATACGGACAAGAATGATTCGGAACGGACGGATATGCAGAAGCGTGTCGACTCGCTTCTCCGCAAGCATAAGAATGTCGACATGTATCTTTGCGGACACATCCATAACTTCCAGCACATACGCATGCCCGGAAGCGGGATTGACTATGTTGTGAACACTTCGGGCTCGCTGAGCCGCAAGGTGAAGCCGGTTGAGGGAACACAGTTCTGCAGCGACGCTTCCGGCTTTTCGCTCATCACGCTCGACAAGAATGAACTCTGTCTGCACATGATAGACAAGGAGGGAAAGGTGATTCACACCGTGAAAAGAACCAAGTGACGGATTTGCCCCACATAATGGGCAAGATGACCGCCCGTATTGCCGAAAATGACCGCCCGTCTTGAGCAAGATGAGCGGTCATTTTGTCTGCCGGTTGCTGCCGTTGTTTGCAAACTGGAGTTTGCGTTTCCTGTATATGCTTTTCCTTCTGTCGGTTTTCTTCGTGTTTTTGAAGATAAAAACATCCCTTTCGGCAAAAAAAAGGCCGTTCTTTGGACTGATGTTTCTTTTTTTGTTATTTTTGCACAGATTTAAGGTTGCTGTGCCGATTTGTCTGGCGCAAGCGGCTTTGTCCGGCCGAAGAGTTCGTGCCGGATTGTCAAACGGAAGTAATAACTAAAACATAAAGCATGATACACAAAGTATTGATCGCTAATCGTGGTGAAATAGCTGTGCGTGTGATGCGTTCGTGCCGCGAAATGGGCATCCGCACCGTTGCAGTTTTCTCTGAGGCCGACAGGACAGCCCGCCACGTACTTTATGCGGATGAAGCCTGTCTGATAGGCCCGGCGGCATCTCGCGAAAGTTACTTGAACATCGACAAGATTATCATGGCGGCCAAGCGTCATGGAGTGGACGCCATCCATCCGGGGTATGGATTTCTGTCGGAAAATTCAGAGTTCGCCCGCCGCTGCCGTCAGGAAGGCATCATCTTCATTGGTCCGGATCCGGAAACGATGGATGCGATGGGGGACAAGATTTCTGCCCGCAAGCACATGATTGCTGCAGGCGTTCCGGTGGTTCCCGGCACAGAGCAGCCTTTGCAGAGCGTTGAAGAGGCGAAAGAAATCTGCAACCGCATCGGCTATCCCGTAATGCTGAAGGCTTCCATGGGAGGAGGCGGAAAAGGCATGCGTCTGATTCACAGTGAGGACGAAGTGGAAGAGGCATACAATACGGCCCGTTCGGAATCCATGTCATCGTTCGGTGACGATACTGTTTATCTGGAAAAGTTTGTAGAAGAGCCGCACCATATCGAGTTCCAGATCTTGGGGGACAACTTTGGAAACGCAATCCATCTTTACGAGCGCGAATGCTCCATTCAGCGGCGCAATCAGAAAATAGTTGAAGAAACTCCTTCGCCTTTTGTAACTCCCGAACTGCGACAGAAGATGGGAGAGGCTGCCGTGGCGGCCGCCAAAGCCGTACATTACAAGGGAGCAGGCACAATCGAATTCCTCGTCGACAAGCACCGCAACTTTTATTTTCTTGAAATGAACACTCGTTTGCAGGTGGAGCACCCGATTACGGAAGAAGTGCTTGGCGTGGATTTGGTGAAAGAGCAGCTCCGCATTGCCAACAACGAGCCGCTTCATCTTAAGCAGGAAGAGCTGGTGCAGCGCGGACATGCGATCGAATGCCGCATCTGCGCCGAAGACTCGGAAAATAACTTCATGCCTTCGCCGGGCGTTATCCGTCAGCTGATTGAACCGAACGGCATCGGCGTGCGCATCGACAGCTATGTGTATGAGAGCTACGAAATCCCTATTTATTATGATCCGATGATCGGCAAGCTGATTGTGTGGGCCACAACCCGCCAGTTCGCCATCGAGCGGATGCGCCGTGTGCTTTATGAATACAAGATCACAGGATTGAAAACCAATATCGGATACCTCCGCCATATCATGAACGTGCCCGATTTTGTGGAAGGCCGTTATGATACGCTGTTTATACCCAAGCATCAGGATATACTCCGCAAGTGGGCTAACAAGAAGGAGGAGGAAACTGAAAACATCGCGATGATTGCGGCCTACATCGATTATTTGATGAACCTCGAAGAAAACAAGACGGCTTCTACGGACAACCGTCCGATCAGCCGCTGGCGTGAGTTTGGCTTGAAGAAGGGTGTATTGAGAATCTAAATAAAGCAGGAAATTATGGAAATACATATAGGTGACAGAGTGGCTGATGTGTCATTGGTCAACAAGGAAGGAAACAAGGTACAGCTTACAATCGACGGCGTTCCTTACGATGTAGACATTGTGATGGCTGAGAACGGAAGCTGCTCTATCCTTCATAACGGCAAATCGTATAATGCCGAACTTATACGCAAGGACGGCGGAAAGAGTTATACCGTCAATGCCCATTATCAGTCGTATAACATCGACATTATCGATTCTCAAGCCAAGTATTTGCGTATGCGCAAAGGTGGCGAAGAAAAACAGCAGGACAAGATTGTTTCGCCCATGCCGGGAAAAGTGGTCAAGATCCCCGTAAAGGTGGGCGACCGTCTGGAAGCGGGCGACATCGTAGCTGTAATCGAAGCCATGAAAATGCAGAGCAACTACAAGGTGAACAGCGAATGTACGGTGAAGGAAATCTTGGTGAATGAAGGTGATTCAGTAAACAGCAACCAGGTGATCATGACTCTGGATGTGATAAATAAAGACGAAGAATAATTATGACAGCAGAAGAACAATATAAGAAATTTGAGGAGCTTGACAAGCTGGCTTCGCAAGGCGGCGGTGTGGAGCGTGTGGAAAAACAGCACGCAAACGGTCACATGACCGCACGTGAACGGATTGACATGTTGCTCGACAAGGGCACTTTCAATGAAATAGACAAATTCGTAGTTCATCACTGTTCTGATTTCGGAATGGATAAGAAGCACATTCCCGGTGACGGCATCGTTTGCGGCTATGGAAAAATCGACGGGCGGCTGGTGTATGTGTATGCATATGATTTCACCGTATTCGGCGGCACGCTGAGCACAACCGGTGCAAAAAAGATTGTGAAGGTGCAGGAACTGGCCTTGAAGAACGGTGCTCCGGTCATCGCTCTGAACGATTCGGGAGGCGCACGCATTCAGGAAGGTGTCGGCAGCATTTCCGGATATGCTTCCATTTTCTATCAGAACACCATTGCCTCGGGTGTCATTCCGCAGATCTCGGCCATTCTCGGACCGTGTGCGGGAGGCGCATGTTATTCTCCGGCCCTGACCGACTTCATTTTCATGGTGAAGGAAAAGAGCCACATGTTCATTACCGGCCCGGATGTGGTAAAGGCCGTGACACACGAAGAAGTCGACAAAGAGGAACTGGGCGGTGCCTATACGCACAGCAGCAAAAGCGGCGTGACTCATTTTCTTTGCGATACGGAAGAGGAAACTCTGATGAGCATCCGCGAACTGCTTAGCTTCCTTCCTTCAAACAACATGGAAGATGCGCCGATGGTTCCATGCACAGATGATGTCCGCCGTGCCGACGAATCGCTGATGTCTGTCATTCCGGACGATCCGAATATGCCGTATGACATCAAGAACATCATCGAGCCGGTTGTAGATAACCAGTATTTCTTCGAGGTGATGCCGCATTTTGCAAAGAACATTGTGGTGGGATTTGCACGTCTGGGCGGACGTTCGGTAGGTATTGTAGCCAATCAGCCGGCTTATCTGGCAGGTGTGCTCGATATCGACGCTTCTGACAAGGCTTCACGTTTCATCCGCTTCTGCGACTGTTTCAATATTCCTATCGTTACGTTCGAGGATGTTCCGGGCTTCCTTCCGGGATGTGCGCAGGAGCACAACGGAATCATCCGTCACGGTGCGAAGATTGTCTATGCCTATGCCGAGGCAACCGTGCCTAAAATCACAGTGATTACGCGCAAGGCCTATGGCGGCGCCTATATCGTGATGAACAGCAAGCCGATCGGTGCGGATGTGAACTTCTCATATCCTACGGCAGAAATTGCCGTGATGGGTGCAGACGGTGCCGTGAACATTCTTTACCGCAAGGCGACGCCCGAGGAAAAGGCACAGGCCATCGAAGACTATAAGGAAAAGTTCTCTAACCCGTACCGTGCGGCTGAACAGGGATATATCGACGAAATCATTCTTCCGAAGGATACACGCTTCAAGCTGATTCAGGCTTTGGAGATGACTCAGAACAAGAGCCAGAGCAATCCGCCGAAGAAGCACGGCAACATGCCGCTCTAATGCCGCTCGATTTTAGAATTAGACTTATCATTTGATAGAAAAAGGGCTGTATCAATCTGTATTTGGTGCAGCCCTTTAGTTTAAACTGTGTTAGGGTATGAAAGAAGCTTTTGTCAAACTTCATCTTTCTATTCTGATAGCCGGAGGAACGGGAATATTCGGAAGGCTGATCACTTTGAACGAGGCGCTGCTCGTGTGGTATCGGATGATGCTTGCCTCGCTGATGTTTGCGGTTTTGCTTGCCGTGTGGAAGAAGCTTCGCAAGGTGACGCTCCGCGATGTTCTGAAGATAGGCGGTGTGGGGCTGCTGCTTTCGGCGCACTGGCTTTTCTTTTACGGGAGCATCAAGGCCTCGAATGTTTCTATCGGCGTGGTATGCCTTTCGCTTATGAGCATTTTTACGGCCTTGTTCGAGCCGGCAATCAACCGCCACCGCATATCTGTGCGCGAGATTCTGTTCAGCCTGGTTGCGGTGATGGGAATTGTGCTGATATTTCATTTTGATACGCGCTACCGCTTGGGCATCTGCATGGGAGTGGTTTCATCCGCTTTGGCCTCTTTGTTCACCATTGTCAACAAGAAGGTTTCGGTGGGATATACCTCGAGCACCATGCTGCTTTATGAGATGGCAGGCGGATTTGTCGGCATATCGTGCGTGTTGCCCTTCTATCTGCATTATTTCCCGGTAGGGACGATTGTGCCCGAGATGAAGGATTTCGTTTATCTGTTTTGTCTTGCATCCGTCTGTACGGTTGTGCTTTACATCCTGCAGATTCAGGTGCTGAAGAAGGTTTCGGCCTTTACGGTCAATTTGAGCTACAATCTGGAGCCTATCTATAGCATCATCGGGGCTATGATTATTTTTCATGAAGCAAAGGATCTGGGCGCGAGCTTTTATTTCGGACTGGGACTGATTATCCTGTCTGTGGTGCTTCAGACGTGCAGTGTCCTGCTCCATCAAAAGAAGATGACTCCTTCAATTTATGTCAAATGGAAACGTTGAGAGTTCGTGTCCGGCAATTGCTGGAAGTATTGAATGAGCGGGTGTATGGAAAAGAGCATGTCATTGCCTTGTCTTTCTTATCGGCTATGGCGGGCGAGAGCATCTTTCTGTTCGGTCCTCCGGGCGTGGCGAAGAGTATGGTGGCGCGCCGGCTTAAACTGGCTTTCCGTCATGGCGCGGCTTTTGAATACCTGATGTCCCGTTTCAGTACTCCCGACGAGATTTTCGGTCCGGTGTCTATCTCCAGGCTGAAGGACCTGGACAAGTATGAGCGGGTAACAGAGGGCTATCTTCCGACGGCTGATGTAGTGTTTCTTGATGAAATATGGAAAGCGGGACCTGCCATTCAGAACGCTTTGCTGACAGTCATTAACGAGAAAGTCTACCGTAACGGAAACAATCTGCTCCGCATTCCATTGAAGGGACTGATAGCGGCTTCGAATGAACTTCCGGCACAGGGGCAGGGACTGGAGGCGTTGTATGACCGTTTCCTGATCCGTCTGCTTGTGGGAGGGGTGGAAGACGTGTCCGACTTCGACCGGATGGTTCTTTCTTCGGACGAGAGCGAGCCGGTTGTTCCGGAGGATCTGCCGGTAGACAGGGAAGAATATGCGGAATGGCAGCGGCGCATTTCGGAGATAAAGGTACATTATTCTGTATTGGAGGTTATCCATCTGCTGCGCGAGCAGATCGAAGAATACAACGGACGTATCGAGAATGATGCGTCGGGAGTGCCTTATCTGTATGTGTCCGACCGGCGGTGGAAAAAGCTGGTCAGGCTGATGCGGGCTTCTGCCTTTCTGAACGGATCGGATACGGTCCGTTTGTCCGACTGCCTGCTGCTGGCGCATTGCCTTTGGGGCGAGCCGGACCAGATTGACTGGGCTGCGGAGGCGGTGATGGCTTCGGTGAGGAAAAGCATGGAGGGATACATGCTGAATCTTGCGAGTGTGGGCCGTGAACTGGAGAATCTGAAAAGTGAGCTGGCTTCCGTTTCCGGTTTGAATGAAAGCCGTGATCCGGCTCTTCAGCTGGTCGACAATTTTTATTACCAGATAGAGAAAGCGCGCATTCCCGGGCGTCTGCTGCTGTTTGCCGATGATTATCAGAATCTGAACGACAGGGGCAGGCTGTTCTATATGCATAAGGACAAGTATAAAACGAACTGCTATATACTGAAGAAATACGATCCCTCGATGCGGAATAAAGTTCCCCAGTCGAAGATTTATTCTTTGCGCAGGGGATGCCGGTCGGTGCTTGTCAATGACTACGAATATCCTTTGTTGTGTGTGCCGGGAGGCGATGCGGTCCCCGTAAGCGGAGGGATTTCAGAAAAGGCTGTAGAGGAAAAGTTCATTCATCTGGACCGGATGCTTTCGAATGTGGAAGGCGGCTGCCGGGACCTGCTGGATGCGGAGCAGCAGTATTGCCAGGAGCACCTTTTCCTTTCCGCAAAAGAAAAAGAAAAGATGGTGCGGATGTTGCAGGCCCAGCAGGGAGCAGCCGGCCGCTACCGCAACGAGTTTGAAGAGTTGAAGCATGCCTACCGTAAAGAGAATCAGGAATATCCGTCTGAAAGACCTGAAGGCGGTCTATTTGGAGCGTCTTCGCGCTGAATGCTATGCGAAGCTTGAGGACTGCTTGCGCGAGCAGACCGTGTTTCCGCGCGAGCTGGAAGCGTATGTGTGGGATTATTATCAGAAGACATCGCCTTCCTTGCAGGAGTTCTACTCGCGCTATACTCCCGAGTGGGAGGTGTTTTATGAGAGCGAGCCGCTTTCTCCTTCCGCCATGCTGGATTTCATGAAGCGGATGAAGCCGGCATTTGCAAAGCGTTATCCGCTGTTTGAACTGGATATAGACTATTATATCGGGCGGATGGAGATGCTTCCTCAGGCAGGAAAAGAGCGGAAGGAATTGCAGGAGAGTTTTCTGGACAAGTGGCATCGTCTGCTGAACGCCAAGGAATACGACTACCAGTATCACCACATCGACGAGCTTTGCCGGGGCTTTATCCTGCTCGACAAGCGTTTCGGGCTGAAGACCGAGGCCAGCCAGCCGGGTTCCCGGATCAAGTGGCTGATGCTGAATCATCCCGAACTTTACCGCAGGATATTTCCTTACGAGCGGCAGATGGAAAAGAATGCCTCTATCCGCGAGCTGGTCCGTGTGCTTGGAAAGCGGAGTGCGGGGGAGCGCATGTCGTTTGATTCGCTCTCGGGCATATCGAAAGAAAGCCTGGTGCGCCATGCCGTGCAGAGCGATATTGAAGGAATAACCGTGGGGGATAACCTGAACAGCCTGCTTCCGGCAGAATATTGCTGCCTGTCGGACGAGAAGCTCCATCCGGTCTTTCTCCGGAAATATGTGGAAAAGCGCCTGCAGGTGTTCGATAGCCGTTCGGTGGCCGTTGACAGTTCGAGCCGTTCGGAGCGTCACCCCGTGAGCGGGCAAGGGCCTTTTATCGTTTGTGTCGACACCTCCGGTTCGATGGGGGGACGGAGAGAGATGCTTGCCAAGTCGGCGGTGCTTGCCATAGCCAGGCTTGTGGAAAAGACACACCGAAGATGCTATGTCATCAATTTTGCCGAAGAGGTGCAGACCCTGCTGGTGCGCGATTTCAGAACCGACCTTCCGATGCTGGCCGAGTTTCTTGCGCACAGCTTTGACGGAGGTACGGATATACGTCCGGCCGTCGGCGAGGCGTTGGTGATGCTTCGCAACCAGGGATGGAAGCGTTCGGACGTGGTGCTTATCTCCGACTTTGAGCTTCCTCCCGCCGATGATGCGCTTCTGGAGTCGGTGCGCAAGGCAAAACTGAGCGGCACTTCTTTCTATGCCCTGCTGTTTGGAACGCGCCCCGAACCGGATTATCTGAACTTCTGTGACAAGTATTGGGAAGTACGCTGACGCATCCTGTTTTTTCTTTGTGAGAATATCATTACTTTTGCCTGCTGAAATGTGTTGTATAACTGAAAAAAGAAAATGATTATGGCAAGAGGGTTGTTTTCACGCTCCAGCGTTTTGGGCGGATTGGTTGATCTGTGTGCGCTGGCTTGCATCTATATGCTGTGGAATCCGGAAAATACGGTGCTTACCGTGGCGTTCGTAATATGGGGGCTGGTTGTGGCCGTCGATCTGGTTCTCACCGTTTACCGGCTGGTGTTCCGCAGAAAGAAATAAGGAAGGCGGCGATTGCAAAAAAAGCGAAACGCAGGCCGGCGCTTCTTCCCGACGTATGCACATCGGTTTGTTTTCAGCGTCAGCCTGCGTTTTTTTCAGATGTCTGGCAGACAGTGATTATTTCTTGAAATATCTGTTGTACAGACCTTCGAAGCCTTTGCCGTGGCGAGCTTCGTCTTTAGCCATTTCGTGAACCGTATCGTGGATAGCATCCAGATTCAGCTGTTTTGCGCGGGTAGCGATACGCTTCTTGTCTTCGCAAGCTCCGCATTCAGCGTTCATGCGCTTTTCCAGGTTGGTTTTGGTGTCCCATACGCAGTCGCCCAGCAGTTCGGCGAATTTTGAAGCGTGTTCAGCTTCTTCCCAAGCATAGCGTTTGAAAGCTTCAGCAATTTCGGGATAGCCTTCGCGGTCGGCCTGACGGCTCATGGCCAGATACATTCCTACTTCAGTGCATTCGCCCATGAAGTGGTTGTTCAGGTCCTTGATCATTTCTTCATCGCAGCCTTTGGCAACGCCGATGACATGTTCGTCAGCGAAAGTCAGTCCGCCGGCGGTTTCTTCCATTTCCTTGAACTTAGATGCCGGAGCCTTGCAGAGCGGACACTTTTCAGGAGCTGTTTCACCTTCGTAGATGTAACCACATACAGTACAGATAAATTTTTTCATACGTCTAAAAGTTTAAGTTATTAGTTTATGTTGCAGTTAGTTAAAACTCAAAATCAGTTTTTCTTGCTCTTCTGTTTCGCGCATTCCGGACAGATTCCTTTGTAGTAGTAGTGGACTTCTTCAACCACATATCCTTCTTCGCCCAGCTTGTCTGTGTCGGTGAGCTCTTCTTTCAGCGGCATGTCGAAAATCTTTCCGCAGCTTCTGCACAGGAAGTGTGCGTGCAGGCTTGTGTTTCCGTCAAAGCAGGCATTGCGCTCGTCAATCGTCAGCATCTTTGCGGCTCCGTGTTCTACAAACAGCTTCAGGGTGTTGTAGACCGTAGTCTTTGAAAGAGTCGGAATCTCTTTGCACAGTGCCATATAAATCTCATCGATACACGGATGCGTTTCATGCTTGAGCAAATAGTCCATAATTGCAATGCGTTGTACGGATGGCTTGATATTGTAATTAAGCAGGTATTCGTAAACGTTCATCTCTTCTTTCAATTATGTAATTGTTACAATTCTAATTCGATGGCAAATGTATAAAGATTTTTTATATTGGCAAAGCCTTGCCTGCTTTTTTTGATTTTTTTACTTTCTTTCTTGCTTTCTTCCTTTGCCGGATATGGCTGGAGGAGGTGTTGAAAATGACGTGTAATCTTGATGAAGATGACGGCTTGTTTTGATGAGGATGATGGGAAAGACTGATGAAGATGACGGGTCATTTTTTTGCCGGAATCAGACGGCATCATTTGTCTTTGCATGCGGGCGCCTTCGGGCGGACGAAAAAAGGGCGAACTTTGCTCCTGTTGTCTGAATATTGCTTATTTTTGTGCATTAAAAGATGTAGATATGAAATATGGTTTTGTAAAGGTTGCGGCAGCCGTTCCCTCTGTAAAGGTTGCTGACTGCAAGTTCAATGCGCAGGAAATAGAGAAGCAGATCGTGATTGCCGACGGCAAGGGCGTGCAGATTGTGGTGTTTCCGGAACTTTCGCTGACGGGCTACTCGTGCGCCGATCTGTTTGCCCAGTCCCTGCTGCTCGAGCAGGCTGAGTTCGCTCTGATGCAGGTGATGAACAACACGCGCCAGCTCGACATCATTTCCATTGTCGGCATGCCCGTAACGGCCGGGCCGGTGCTTATGAACTGTGCCGTGGTGTTTCAGAAGGGCAAGATACTGGGTGTGGTTCCGAAGACTTATCTTCCCAACTATAAAGAGTTTTACGAGCAGCGATGGTTTGCCTCTGCTTCCACGCTTCCGGACAATGCGACGGTCCGTCTGTGCGGCCAGCTTGTTCCGCTCACCGCGAACATTCTTTTCGACACGTCCGACACATGCTTCGGCGTGGAGATTTGCGAGGATGTATGGGCGCCCATACCGCCCAGTTCCGGACTGGCTCTGAAGGGAGCCGAGATCATCTTCAACCTGTCGGCCGATACGGAGAATATCAGCAAGCACGCTTATCTCCGCTCTTTGCTCGCCCAGCAGTCGGCGCGATGCCTGGCGGGATATGTGTTTGCCTCTTCGGGTTTCGGAGAGTCTACAACCGATGTGGTGTTTGCCGGAAACGGTCTGATTTATGAAAACGGCAACCTGCTGGCGGCTTCCGAGCGTTTCTCGTTCGAGGAGCAGCTGGTGGTGAGCGAGATTGATGTGGAGCGTCTGCGCGGGGAGCGTCTGGTAAACACCACTTTTGCCGCCAGTGTCCGGGCAAACGCTTCCGGCCAGCCTCTGAGGGTGTCGGCCGAACTGGTGGCTTCGCGCGAGCTGACATTGAGCCGGAGCGTCGACCCGCATCCGTTTGTTCCGTCGGGGAGCAGGCAGCTTGACGAGCGCTGCGAGGAAATATTCTCCATACAGGTGGCAGGCCTTGCCAAGCGTCTGGTGCATACCGGCTGCAAGAACGTGGTGGTGGGCATTTCCGGCGGACTGGATTCTACGCTGGCCCTGCTGGTGTGCGTGAAAACCTTCGACAAGCTGGGCTTGCCGCGCAAGGGGATTACGGGCATCACGATGCCGGGATTCGGAACAACCGACCGCACCTATAACAATGCGCTTTCGCTGATGGCTTCGCTGCAGGTCACGGCAAAGGAGATAAGCATCAAGGATGCCTGCATCCAGCATTTCCAGGATATCGGGCAAGACATGTCGGTGCACGACGTGACCTACGAAAACGGCCAGGCGCGCGAACGCACGCAGGTGCTGATGGACTATGCGAACAAGATCGGGGCGCTGGTTATCGGTACGGGCGACCTTTCGGAGCTGGCTCTCGGATGGGCCACCTACAACGGCGACCACATGTCGATGTACGGGGTGAACGCCAGCATCCCCAAGACGCTGGTGCGCTACCTGGTGGGATGGGTGGCGCAGACCGGCGTGGACACGCTTTCGCGCAACACCCTGCTCGACATCATCGACACGCCCATCAGTCCGGAACTGATTCCGGCGGACGAGAACGGAAACATCAGGCAGAAGACCGAAGACCTGGTAGGGCCGTATGAGCTGCATGACTTCTTCCTGTATCATTTCCTCCGTTTCGGCGCGCGTCCGGCAAAGATCTATTACCTGGCCGAGATTGCTTTCCGAAACACATACGACAGTACAACCATCAAGAAATGGCTGACCATCTTCTTCCGACGCTTCTTCTCTCAGCAGTTCAAGCGTTCGTGCCTGCCCGACGGCCCGAAGGTGGGTTCCGTGTCGCTCAGCCCCCGCGGCGACTGGCGTATGCCGAGCGATGCGAGTGCGGCTTTGTGGATGAAGGAGTGCGAAGAGTTGCAGGGGTAGCAAGTAAAAGTCATGGGGATGAAAAAGAATCTGATAAGAAATCTTGCGGGAGTTCTGGCGTTGTGCTGCCCGGCGGCGTGCCTCCATGCGCAGCAGGTTTCGCTGAAGTATTGGAAGGCCGAGGATCATTCCGGGCAGATGAGCATTGAGGTGGCGGGCGATACGCTGGACATCGTTTCGCCGAAAGGGGTGACCTTGTGGTATACGCCCCGTCTGACCGGACATTACGAGATTGCGTATCGTGCGTGTGTGCTGATGCAGGGAGGGGCTTGCGACCGGCTGAGTGACCTGAATTGTTTCTGGGGAGCCAACGACCCTCTGCATCCCGGCGACCTTTATGCGCGGGCAGGATGGAGGATGGGAATCTTCCAGCGGTACAAGTCGCTCACGCTGATGTATGTGGGCTATGGGGGAAACCATAACTCAACGACCCGTTTCCGCGAATATTTCGGACAGGGCATGGATACGAAGGATGATGTGACCCGTCCCGTCATTAAGGAGTATACCGACGAAGCCCACCTGCTGAAGCCCAACCGCTGGATGAATATCCGCATCCGTGTGGAGGAAGGGGTTACGACGTATAGCGTGGACGGGGAAGAACTTTTCCGCTATGCCGTGAAGGAAGGCCAGTGTGACGGAAACTTCGGCCTCCGTCTGCTGGAAAACCATGTGCAGGTGACCGGTTTCCGAGTAAAAAAGATTGACTGAGGGCTGTAGAATGGCTGACACCATGAAAAGAATGCATTTGCTTTTTGGAACAAGTTTGATTTGCCTGCTTTGTCTGTTGCCCGCAGGTCTGTACGCGGCTCAGGAAAAGGTGCTGGCAAGTTACTTTGACATACCGGTTGATAGCCCGGAAGGGACGGAAGTGACCGGACGCATCCATCTGGAGAGGAACAAGGACGTGCATACGATGCCGGTTCCCGAAGGCTATCACTTTGAGATTCTCCGCCAGCCGGAAGAGGCGCTGTTCCGCATCGAAACCCGGTATGACCTGTCAAAGCGCATGATGGGAGTATTGGAGGTGGATAAAGGGAAAAGCACTCCTTCCACCCCCCGGAACTATCGGATGATTGTAGCCCTGAAAGACGGGGACAGGCAGTTGGAGAAGTTTGATGTAAACGTGCGCATCGTAAAGCAGACATTGTGGAGTCTGCTTTATGAACGCTATCTTCCGAAGACGCTCAGAAACCCCCGTATGTACGGCAACAAGAAATGTACGGATGCAGAGATTGGGGGCATGATTGAAGAGGTGGAGCGCAATGGAGGAAAGTTCGAGGGCTTCCGTTCGTACGGCACGAAACCGCAGGATTTTGACGGGAGAAATACAATCGAGCACGACTGGACATTCATCGCCAGCAAGATCGGGCAGATGGGCTATGCCTATGCCGCATCGGAGGTATATGGCCCGGAAGGCCGGACGGACAAGCGCGAGCGGTTGAAGAATGCCTTGTATAAGGCTATTCTCGCATATACGAGGTCGGTTCCCGTGGAGGGGGATGACGTGATGATTGACGGGAAGCCCATCGGCGACTGTACGGGCGACGGGTTCAGCCTGCTGGAGGCGGACGGAATCATCGGGCGTCAGGTTCCTACGCACCAGTGGACAATGACCGACCCGCTGGTTGTTCCGGCCTTGCATCTGATGCCCGGTCTGCTTGAGGGCATGAAGAAGGGGGATGAAACCTGCCTGCAGGTGCATGATGCGCTGGTGCGTTATTTCCAGATATTCATGTCCGTGATCAAGAGCCGGCGGGCCATCGACAATCCCGACGAGCGCTGGGGGGAAATCCGCGACACGCTCTATTCTTCCGGAGCCTGGGCGGATGCCAATCTCGGGCACCGTTCGCGCACCATGCTGGCCCTTCCGCTTATCTGGGCCGACTATAACCGTCCGATGACATACGTGCAATATTGGTACGAGGACTTTTACGGAGGAAAGCCTTTCGAGGGGTTCAGCTTCCAGCCGGGATGGAGCCCGCACGGTGTGGTGTCTGACGTAAGCTACTGGATGACGAAATATAACATCCCCGCGCACCGCTACGCCCAGTCCGGCTTCCAGCCCGACGGTACGGTGTCGCATCATATCGGGCACGGTACGGATGCGGCCATGGTGGCATACGGCTTTGAGTGGCTTACGGAGTGTTCGGAAGGCTATGCCTGTTTCAGGGACACGCCGTTCAAGATTGCGGACAAGCACTATCAGTTCCAGCTCGACCGCCTGCTGGAGGTGTATCCCAAGTTGTTCTACAAGCAGCGGATGGATTTTCTGGTGGCAGGCCGCTCTTTTTTGCATGATATGCGGCGTTTTGTGCTGAAGACTTATCCGAACGCCGTCCGCAGCCTGTTCAGGGCACGCAGCAGGGATACCCGGCTGGAGAGGGCGGAAGAACTGGAGGAGGTTTGCCGGAGGCTCAAGGAAAACACTTACGAGCATTCCGGTACGCACGCTTATTGGGTGAACGAGTTTCTGGTGCACCGCCGCGGAGAGAATGAGCCGTCTTTCTATGCCTCCCTCAAGCTGAAGTCCGAGCGTACCGTGGGTGCGGAGGATTTTGACCGCAAGGTCCGTCATTCCTGGCACATGGGATATGGAATCCTTCCGGTGAAGGTGGACGGCGACGAGTATTCGGACAAGGTGCTGAAGAACTTCGACTGGCACGCCTTGCCCGGTCTGACCGAGGAGTGGCGCACCGATCCTTTTCCGCTGGAGGGAGGTTCGCAGGCATCTCTCCCCGGGAGGAACAAGATTGCCGGCGTATTGGCAGACGGTGTGGCCGGCATGGGCATTTACCGGCACTTGCCCGCAGAAGGCTATAGTTCCGCTTCCGCATTTAAGACGTACCATTTCATCGGCGGCAAGATTATCTCCATGGCCAGCGGAATCGCCCGCGAAAGGGAAGGCCGGCACGAGGATATCGCGACGTTCATTGACCAGTCGGACTTGCGCGGCACGCTTACGTGGTATGCGGACGGAGAGCGGCATGAAATCGCTCCGGATGAATCGGTGAATATAGCCGAACCTGTCGAGGGCGTATGCTGGCTGCATCAGGGCAAGAAGGGATATGTGCTGCTTCCGGAAGGAAAATTGCAGCTGCTGATAAAGACCGGAAAGGAAATCAATGCAACCGACCCCCGGGAGGCGGGAGGAAAACCAAACTTCATCATAGCCATCGGCCACGGATCGGTGCCGGGAGAGGAATGGAGCGACGCTTGCCGCTATATCCAGCTTCCGAACGTCAGTGCGGAAGAAATGCCGGAAAAAGTTGAGGCTTTGCTGGGCAGTCTGGAACTCGTGCAGAAGCCGAAGTCGGCCCATGCGGCCTATTCCGCTGATGAGAAAACCTGGCAATACGCTTTCTTCCGCCCGGACGAGATTGAAGCCGGAGGGGTGAAGGTCGTATCAGACGATGTAGCCGAGATTATGCTGCGTGATACGGGGGACGGATGGGTGCTGTCCGTCGGCAATCCCATGCCCGACGGAAAGAAGCAGACGCTGAGCTTCACGTTGTCCCTTGCCTTGAACCCCGGAGTTTACGCATATCCCGTGCCGGGCATGAATCCTTATGAGGGAGAAACGGTTGCGGTGGCATCGGAAGGCGCACGAAGCAGGGTTACGGTAGAGCTTCCCGACATCAGGGATGCCGCGCGTTACGGCTGCCAGTCGGATTTGTACTCCGCCGTTCCCGTTGTGGTGAGGATTCCCAAGGCTTTCTGAGGAGGCATGTAATCCGGGGGAGGAGTTACCGGATGTATTTCCCCACAAACTCCTTCACCCTCCGTGTATATTCTTCCGGACGGTTGCGGTATGCCTCTGCATGTTCCGTGTCCGGAACGATCCATAGCTCCTTGGGCTGGGGCTTGGCCTCGTAGAGCGGATAGACCATCCATGTGGGCACGTAGTCATCGTCTGCCCCGTGGATGAAGAGCATCGGCTTCGTGCACTTCGCCACCTGCTTCAGTGCTGAGGCCTCGCGGAAGTTCCATCCGTACTTCATGCCGCAGAGCCAGCTCGCGGTGTGGAGCAGAGGGAAGGGAGGGAGCCCGAACTGCGTCTTCAGCTCCTTGCTGAACTCGTCCCATACGCTCGTATAGCCGCAGTCGTCTACAAAGCAGCGCACATAGCCGGGGAGGTCTTCGCCCGACACCATCATCGTTGTGGCTCCTCCCATGGATATGCCGTGTACCGCCATCCGGAGCGAATCGCCGAAGAGAGCCGGAGCCGCGCCGATCCATTGCATCACGTCCAGCCGGTCGAGCCAGCCCATCTGGATGGCCTCGCCCCCGCTCTGTCCCGCATGGCGCAGGTCGGGCATCAGGATGTTGTATCCGAGCGAATGGTTGTACATGTATCCGATGTGGAGCATGTCGGTGGCACGGTTTCCGTATCCGTGAATCACCAGCGCCGTGTTTCCCGTCGGACGGGCGGCATACGCATAGAACGCGTGGAGAGCCGTTCCGTCGGGAGCCGTGACGAACGTGTCTTTCAGTGCTTTGTGCCTTTGCAGGCTGTCTGCCCACGTAGTGATGGCGGGATAGTCCTTGCAGGTTTCGGCGATGGCTTCGCGCACGCTGCGTTCCGGCCTGTCGGGGCGGAGAGCATAGTCAATCAGATACATCCCCCCTCCGATGGAGGCGGCCATGAGAGCCAGCAGCGCGATGCCGGCTCCCGCCAGCAGTTTCTTTTTCATGCGGACCCTCCCTTTCATTCGTTCCAGATATCCCACGACGCGAAAGCCTGGAGCAGAAGCATCTCAAGCCCGTTCTTCACGATAGCCCCCTGGTCGCTTCCCTTTTTCATGAAAAGCGTGGTGTCGGGGTTGTAGAGCAGGTCGTAGAGCAGATGCTGGGGAGTGAGCAGGGTGTAGGGAATCTGCGGGCACTTGTCGGCCTGGGGATACATCCCTACCGGGGTGCAGTTGACGATAACCTTGTAGTCGCTCATTATCTGGGGAGTGATTTCCTCGTAGGTGACGGTGTTTCCGTTGTGCTTGCTGCGCGAAACGAAGAGCGTTTTGAGCCCCAGCTGCTCCAGTCCCTGGCGGATGGCCTTCGAGGAGCCTCCGGTTCCCAGAATCAGCGCGCCCTTGTGGTAGGGCTCCAGGAGCGGCTCGATGGAGCGCGTGAAGCCGATGATGTCTGAGTTGTATCCCGCCAGCTTCACCTTTCCCTTTGTCCGGTCGATTTTTATCACGTTGACCGCTCCGATTGCGGCGGCCGTATCGTCCAGCCTGTCGAGATAAGAGATTACCTTTTCCTTGTAGGGTATGGTTACGTTCAGCCCTTCCAGGTTCGGGTTTTCGGCGATCACCTTGGGGAGCTCGTCGATGGAGGGGATTTCAAAGTTCACGTATTCGGCGTCGATGTTTTCTGAATGGAACTTCTCGTTGAAGAAGTTTTTAGAGAAGGAGTGGCCGAGAGGATATCCTATTAAACCGTATTTTTTCATGAGTAACCAGTCATAATTAGTTTGTTGTAATGCGTCTGTTTGGGAACCGCGTCCGTGTTTCATTTGGTGGCGAAATAGAGCGTGCATATTCCCATTGTGAGCCGTTTGAAGCTCACCTGGCCGAATCCTGCCCGCAGCATGATTTCCTGCATCACCTCGCCTTGCGGGAATGCCTTGATGGATTGCGGCAGGTAGGTGTAGGCGCTCCGGTCTTTCGAGAGGAGTTTTCCCAGTGTCGGGATCACGGCCTTCGAGTAGACAGAGTAGAGCTGCTTCATGGGGAAGCGTTCGGGGGTGGAAAGCTCGAGGATCACCAGGTGTCCGCCCGGAGCGAGCACCCGGCGCATTTCCCTGAGCCCGCGGTCGAGGTCTTCAAAGTTTCTCACCCCGAAGGCCACGGTGATGGCATCGAAGCGGTTGTCGGGGAATGAGAGTGCCGTGCAGTCTTCTTTGGCGAACGAGATCTGGCGGTCGAGCCCCATCTGCTTCACCTTTTCGCGCCCCACGTTCATCATGCCTTCCGAGATGTCCGTGCCCACCAGTTCTTCGGGGTCGAGCATCCGGCAGGCCTTGATTGCGAAATCTCCCGTTCCGGTGGCCACGTCCATGATGCGCCGCGGGCGGAAAGGCTTGAGCAGGTTGATGGCTTTCTTCCGCCAGCTCTTGTCGATGCCCCACGAGAGCAGGTGGTTCAGGTTGTCGTAGGCGGGAGCGATGTGGTCGAACATCTTTTCCACCTGTTCCTTCTTGCTCCCGTTCTTGTCGTAAGGCTTGATGTTTTCTTGAGGATAGTGAGGCATGTTGCAGTTGATGGTTGATGGGTGACAGCCGGCAGTTGGCGTTTTTGTCAACTGTCAGCTGTAAGACTGTAAGTGTTTTTTATTTCAGATAATCCGTCACGTTCTTTTCGATCCGTCCGTTCAGGCTGTCCGTATCCCCTTTCACGAAAGTTTCTCCCGTGAGGTGTTCGTACAGCTCGATATAGCGGTCGCTGATTGACTTCACGATTTCCGGGGTCATTTCGGGCACCTTCTGTCCCTCTTTTCCCTGGAATCCGTTTTCCATCAGCCATTCGCGCACGAACTCCTTCGAGAGCTGGCGCTGCGGCTCTCCGTTTTCGAAGCGTTCCTGGTATCCCTCCGAATAGAAGTAGCGGCTTGAGTCGGGCGTATGGATTTCGTCCATCAGATAGATTTCTCCGTTGTGCTTTCCGAACTCATACTTAGTGTCCACGAGGATCAGTCCGCGTTCGGCGGCGATTTCCGTTCCGCGCTCAAACAGAGCCAGGGTGTATTTCTCGAGGATTTCGTATTCTTCGGGAGTGGCCAGCCCTTTGGCCAGGATTTCCTCCTTCGAGATGTCCTCGTCGTGCAGGCCCATTTCGGCCTTCGTGGTAGGGGTGATGATGGGGCGGGGGAACTTTTCGTTCTCGCGCATTCCTTCGGGCAGGCTCACGCCGCATATTTCGCGCACTCCGCTCTTGTATGCCCGCCATGCGCTTCCGCACAGGTATCCGCGCACGATCATTTCAACGGGGAATCCCTTGCACAGCACGCCCACCGTCACCATCGGGTCGGGAGTGGCGAGCTTCCAGTTGGGGCAGATGTCGGCGGTGGCGTCGAGAAACTTGGCCGCTATCTGGTTGAGCATCTGTCCCTTGTAGGGGATGCCTTCGGGGAGCACCACGTCGAATGCCGAGATGCGGTCGGTTGCCACCATTACCAGTTTTTCGTCGTTGATGTTGTACACATCGCGCACTTTCCCGTGGTACACGCTTTTCTGACCCGGAAAGTGATAGTCTGTCTTAGTCAATGCTTTGCTCATTTCTCTTCTTGTTTAAATTGTTGGATGAATCGGTTTTTTCCTTTCTTGTCTTTTCTTCGAACTTCTCGTAGGCTTCCACGATGCGCGTCACCAGCTTGTGGCGCACGATGTCCTTCTTCGTAAGCTCCACGAAGCTGATTCCCTTCACGTCTTTCAGGATCTTCATGGCCTGCACCAGTCCGGACATCTGCGACGGGGGGAGGTCGATCTGCGTCATGTCGCCCGTCACGATCATCTTCGTGTTCATTCCCATGCGCGTGAGGAACATCTTGATCTGCTGGGCGGTGGTGTTCTGCGCCTCGTCGAGGATAACCACCGCGTCGTTCAGCGTGCGTCCGCGCATGAAGGCGAGCGGGGCTATCTGGATGATGTTCAGCTCCATGTATTCCTTCAGCTTCACGGGCGGGATCATGTCCTGCAGCGCGTCGTAGAGCGGCTGCAGGTAGGGGTCGATTTTCTCTTTCATGTCGCCCGGAAGGAATCCCAGCTTCTCGCCGGCCTCCACCGCGGGCCGGCTCAGTATGATTTTCTTGATCTCCTTGTTCTTGAGGGCGCGCACGGCCAGGGCGATGGCGGTGTACGTCTTTCCCGAGCCGGCCGGACCGATGGCGAATATCATGTCGTTCTTCTCGAACTCGCGCACCAGCTTCAGCTGGTTTTCGCTCCGTGGCGTGATCGGCTTTCCCGTCACGCTGAACACGATGGCGTCGCCCGTCTTCTCTATCTTGGGCATGTTTCCGCTCACGATGTCAAGTATCGCCTCCTCGTTCAGCGAGTTGTAGGTGGCGCAGTGCTTTTCGAGCGCGGTTATCGCGTCTTCGAAGGCGCACATGGCCTCCTCATCTCCCATCACCTTGATGACGTTTCCCCTCGCCACGATTCTCAGTTTGGGAAACAGCGCCTTGATCATCTGCATGTTTGCGTTGTTCACCCCATAGAATATGACGGGGTCAATCTCTTCCAGTACGATATGTTTTTCTATCATTCAGTCAAAATTCGGATTATGCTTGTGTTTCGTTTATTTTCCGCAAATTTAATCATAACTTTTTGATTGTGGCGAAACGGGGGGCATTTTATTTTGGAATGGAGGATTGTTTATCTTTTTATAGACAGAATGGACACTTGCTTGACTTCTCTATAAATTAGGTGCTTGTTTTTGTATTCAGAAACGCAGATTAACGCGGATTTTCGCAGATGATTGTGCTGGTTGTCTGCGTTAATCTGTGAAAATCTGTGTTTAATAATATCATTTAATTTGCACACTTGCTTATTTAGTATGAAAACTTTAGCCAGAATGATGCTTTGCGTTTGCGCAAGTGCCTTTCCTTTCATATTCTTTCCGCAAAATCACCTTAAAGTTGGGATTTTGTGCTATCTTTGCCGGTATAATCTTGAAAAAAAGACATGTATGGGAACTGTTGCTTTGGAGGCATTGCAGAACGAAGTGATACGCGAGGTTCTGAATGTGCGCGATATAAGCGTGTTGAAGAAAGTGAAGAAAATGCTTCTCCCGGAAGGAGGGGCGGATGCCGTGGCCGAGGAAGTACTTGAAGGACTATGATGCGCAAACTTGCACTGGCGCTTGCGCTCTTCTCCGCATTGTGCGGACGGGCGCAGCAGCATACGGCCGAAAACTGTTTCACTTCGCCCTTCGACTTCCCCCTGCTGCTGAGCGCGAACTTCGGGGAGCTGAGGCCGAACCATTTCCATAACGGAATCGACATCAAGACGCAGGGCGTGACGGGCAAGCCCGTGCGGTGCGTGGCCGCCGGGTATGTGGCGCGCGTGGCAGTGCTCCACGGGGGATACGGGCAGGTGGTCTACGTGAACCACCCCAACGGGCTGACCTCCGTATACGGGCATGTCATCTCGTTCGCCCCTGCCATACAGCAGGCGGTGCGCGCATACCAGTATGCCCACGAAACGTTCGTGTGCGACCTGACGTTCGCGCCCGGAGAGCTTCCCGTGAGGCAGGGAGAGGTCATCGCCCTGAGCGGAAACGAGGGAGCCTCGGCGGGCCCCCACCTGCACCTGGAGCTCCGGCGCACCGCGACAAACGAATACATCGACCCCATGCCCTATTTCAAACGTTATCTCAAGGATACGAAAGCGCCCGTGGCGAGCCTGGTCGGATTCTATCCGGTGTCCGGCCAGGGGGTGGTCGACGGGTCTGCCGCGAAGAAGCTGGTGCCCGTGTCAAGGCTCGGGACTCCGGTCACGGCTTGGGGGAAAATCTATACGGGCATCAGCGCAAAAGACTATATGGACGGAACGTCAAACTTCTACGGGGTGCATTCGGTCACCCTCTATGTGGACTCGGCGGAGGTGTTCCGCTCGGTCACCGATGCCGTCATGCCCGACGAGAACCGGATGATCAACGCCTTTACCGACTTTGAGGAGCTGAGCCGCACGCGCCGGCTGGTCATGCGCTCGTACAAGTCGCCCGGAAACCGCCTGCGCCTGCTCCATACGGACGGAAACCGCGGCGTTGTGGACATCTGCGAGGAACGCGACTACCGCTTCCGCTATGTGCTGGAAGACAACTTCGGAAACCGCCGCACGTACAGCTTCACGGTGCGGGGCAGGAAGCAGGAGATACCCGCGCGGGAAGAGCGCAGGGGGCAGACCCTCTGCTGGAACCGGACGAACGTGGTGCAGCGTCCCGGCCTGGAGCTGGTGGTGCCGAAATACAATCTCTATGACGACGTGAAGCTCCGCGCCGGAATCTGCGGCGACAGCGCCGGAATCTCCTTCGACTATGTGCTCGACGCCGGATACACGCCCCTGCACGCCTGGTGCCCCCTGTCGATAGGCATGCGCTGCCTTCCGGTGGCCGACACCGCGAAGTACTACGTGGTGCAGAAGTGGGGCAGGAGGCGCGCCCCGATGGGCGGGAAATACGAAAACGGATGGATGAAGACCAGGGTGCGCTCGCTGGGCACCTTTGCCGTGGCGCTCGACACGGTGGCGCCGCGCATCGTCCCCCTGGGGCAGGAAGGCTGGAGGGCGTCGCGCAACATCCGCTTCCGGGTGAGCGACGCCGGGTCCGGGATCGCTTCCTATAAAGTGTACGTCGACGGAAAGTTCGTGCTCTTCGCGCTGAAGAAGGGCGTACTGGTCATCCAGGACAAGGAGCGGGTGAAGCGCGGAGAGGCGCACAAGGTGGAGGCGGTGGTGACCGACTGCTGCGGAAACGTGGGGCGCTGGGAGTGCTCGTTCTGACAAGAAACGGAAATCAAAAAAACGCATATAAATGAGAAAAATGATGATGGGAATGAAAAAACTGATGGCCGCGGCTCTGATGCTGGCGGCAGGAGTGGCGAGCGGATGGGCTTGCACCAACTTTATTGTCGGCAAGAAGGCATCGGCCGACGGGTCGGTAATCGTGTCGTATTCGGCCGATTCATACGGAATGTACGGCTTCCTGTGCCATTATCCCGCGGCGGCACATGCCGGAGGCGAGATGCGCGACATCTACGAGTGGGACACCGGAAAGTATCTGGGGCAGATCAGGGAGGCGAAGCAGACATACAACGTGATCGGAAACATCAACGAGTTTCAGGTGACTATCGGCGAAACAACCTTCGGCGGACGCCCCGAGCTGGCCGACACTGCCGGCGTGATGGACTACGGAAGCCTCATCTACGTGGCCCTGCAGCGCTCGCGCACCGCAAAGGAGGCCATCAAGGTGATGACCGACCTCGTGAAGGAATACGGATACTACAGCAGCGGCGAGTCGTTCTCCGTGGCCGACCCCAACGAGGCCTGGATCCTCGAAATGATAGGAAAGGGGCCCGGCGTGAGGGGAGCCGTATGGGTGGCCGTGCGCGTTCCTGACGACTGCATCGCCGCGCACGCCAACCAGAGCCGCATACACCGCTTCGACATGGACGACAAGGAAAACTGCCTCTACTCGCCCGACGTGATCTCGTTCGCCCGCGAGAAGGGATACTTCAGCGGAAAGAACGAAGACTTCAGCTTTGCCGACGCCTACTGCCCGCTCGACTTCAGCGGCCTGCGCGCCTGCGAAGCACGCGTGTGGAGCTTCTACAACATGTTCAGCCGCACGACCGGACAGGCATGGCTCCCCTACATCCAGGGCGAGGGAGGAGAGCCGCTCCCGCTCTACGTGAAGCCCGACCGCAAGGTGTCGGTGCGCGACATCCAGCAGGCCATGCGCGACCACTACGAGGGCACTCCGCTCGACATCACCGGCGACATGGGAGCGGGATGCTTCAACACGCCCTACCGCCTGTCGCCCCTCACCTTCAAGGTCGACGGCCAGGAGTACTTCAACGAACGCCCCATATCCACCCAGCAGAGCGGATTCGTCTTCGTTTCGCAGATGCGCTCGAAACTCCCCGATGCGGTGGGAGGAGTGCTGTGGTTCGGGCTCGACGACGCGAACATGACCGTGTTCACCCCCGTATACTGCCAGACCGACAAGGTGCCCGTCCCCTACAGGCAGGGCAACGGCGACTGCGTGACCTTCTCGTGGGATTCGGGATTCTGGATCTACAACTGGGTGGCCGGCATGGTACGCCCCCGCTACAGCCTCATGGAGGGCGACATGCGCGCCGTGCAGAACACGCTGGAGGATACGTTTGCCGACGCGCAGAAGGGCATCGAAAGCACGGCCCTCGAGCTATGGCAGCAGGACCCGAAGAAGGCCCGCGAGTTTCTCTCCGCCTACACCTCGATGACGGCGCAGACGGCCGTAGACAGCTGGAAAAGGCTGGGCGAGTTCCTCATCGTGCGCTACAACGACGGGGTGGTGAAGCGCATGAAGGACGGGCAGATACAGCGTCCGGCCACGGGAAACACCGCGCCCCTCGACCGTCCGGGATACTCCGAGGACTTCCTCAGGCAGCTGGTGAAGGAAACGGGCGACCGCTACAGGGTGAAAGCGCTGAAGTGATGTCAAAGACCTCCGCCGGAAGGACTTGTCCGCTCAGATTCATGGTTCCGGGCGGACAGGTTCCGCATTTTTCGCGGCAGAAGAGAAATCTCTGCCGTGATTTTTTTTCTCTGCACAGTTCTGAATACCTGGGGCGAAAGTAGCGGGAATCTGCGGAACGGAGTTTGCAGACGTGCCCGGACGCGCAGAAACGTGCAGAAATTTGCAAAAATGTGCAGAAACGTGCAGAAACATGCAGGAATGTGCATGAAAAGCGTGCGTGCCGCCCCTCTTCTTCCTTACAGCCTTACAGTCTTACGGATTACAGTTTGCTTTTCTGAGATAAAGCTCCCTTTCATCAGCAAAAATATTAGTAAATAATTTTATAATATATATTATATATAAATATATTTATATATAATATATATTATAATATCTATATTCCATCGGATACAGACGAATATCAGCTTTTTGTAATACTGTAATCTGTAAGTCTGTAAGGGCGTAAGGCTTTTTTGCGGAAGCGGCGCCGGGGGCACCGGTGGCGGCCGTTTCCCGGCAGGCCGAAAAAAAATCGTCCGGCTATAGGATTTCTCGAATAAAATTCTTATTTTTGTCTTCGCATAGACTGAATACCGGAAAACTAAAAAATAGCAACAGAAATCATGGAAAACGAAGAATTGATCAAGCAATGCACGGAAAAAGCCCAGTCGTGGCTTACTCCGGCTTATGATGCGGAAACACAGGCAGAAGTGAAGCGCATGCTGGAAAACCCCGACAAGACAGAACTCATCGACGCGTTCTACAAGGACCTGGAGTTCGGCACGGGAGGCCTGAGAGGCATCATGGGAGCAGGGTCGAACCGCATGAACATCTATACCGTGGGAGCCGCCACGCAGGGGCTTGCCAACTACCTGAACAAATGCTTCGCCGGCAAGGAAGGCATCTCGGTGGTGGTAGGGCATGACTGCCGCAACAACAGCCGCAAGTTCGCCGAAATCTCGGCCGACATCTTCTCGGCAAACGGCATCAAGGTGTATCTGTTCGACGACATGCGCCCCACTCCCGAAATGTCTTTCGCCATCCGTCATCTGGGATGCCAGAGCGGAATCAACATCACCGCCTCGCACAACCCGAAAGAATACAACGGATACAAGGCCTACTGGGACGACGGGGCGCAGGTGCTCGCTCCGCATGACACGGGCATCATCGAGGAGGTGAACAAGGTGAAGGTGGACGGCATCAGATTTGAGGGCAACAAGAGCCTGATCCAGATCGTGGGCAAGGACATCGACGACGAATACCTGAAAGAGGTTCACTCCATCTCGATCGACCCCGAAGTCATCAGACGCCAGAAAGACCTGAGCATCGTATACACCCCGCTCCACGGCACGGGCATGATGCTCATCCCCCAGTCGCTCAAGCTCTGGGGATTCGAGAACGTGCACTGCGTGCCCGAGCAGATGGTGAAGAGCGGCGACTTCCCCACCGTGGTTTCGCCGAACCCCGAAAACGCGGAGGCGCTGACGCTGGCCATCAAGCTGGCGAAGGAAATCGACGCCGACATCGTGATGGCTTCCGACCCCGACGCCGACCGCGTGGGAATGGCATGCAAGGACAGCAAGGGCGAATGGGTGCTCATCAACGGCAACCAGACCTGCCTGATCTTCCTCTACTACATCATCAAGAACCGCATCGCCACCGGCAAGATGAAGGGCAACGAGTTTATCGTGAAGACCATCGTGACCACCGAACTCATCAAGGCTGTGGCCGACAAGAACCATATCAAGATGATCGACTGCTATACGGGATTCAAGTGGATAGCCCGCGAAATCCGCCTGCGCGAAGGCAAGGAGCAGTATATCGGAGGAGGCGAAGAAAGCTACGGATTCCTGGCCGAAGACTTCGTGCGCGACAAGGACGCCGTTTCAGCCTGCTCGCTGCTGGCCGAAATCTGCGCATGGGCGAAAGACCAGGGCAAGACGCTGTATGACGTGCTGATGGAAATCTATGTGGAATACGGATTCTCGAAAGAAGTCACCGTAAACGTGGTGAAGCCGGGAAAGACCGGAGCCGACGAAATCAAGGCGATGATGGACAACTTCCGCTCGTGCCCGCCGAAAGAGCTGGGAGGCTCGGAAGTGGTGCTGGTGAAAGACTACAAGACGCTGAAGGCTACCGACAGCCAGGGCAACGTCAGCGCGCTCGACATGCCCGAAACGTCGAACGTGCTCCAGTTCTTCACCGCCGACGGCACGAAGGTTTCCGTGCGCCCGTCGGGAACAGAGCCCAAAATCAAGTTCTACATGGAAATCAAGGGCGAAATGCAGTGCCCCAAATGCTATGCCGGAGCAACTGCTGACGCGATGGAAAAGATTGAGGCCGTGAAGAAGTCGCTGGGAATCTGACACCGGAAAAGAATTTTCTTGCATATTTGGCCGCCGTATGCCCTGAAAAGGTGTACGGCGGCTGTTTTTTTCGTTTATATCAGTAAAAAGGGCGGAAAAAAGGTCCGGGTGTGAAGGGGAGCATGGAAGGAGGCGTGCCGGAATAAGCGGATGCTGAGAACCCGTTTATGCAAAGCCTGTCTGTCCGGAAACGCAGGCTAACGCGGATTTTCGCAGATGATTTATGCGCGGCTCGGAAAACGGCATCTGATAAACTGACAATAAAACACACTTGTTTCTTACGAATAATAATTTATTTGAAAAAAAAGTGTCATTTTATTTGTTTGTTTCAAAAAAGCCTTTACCTTTGCAAGTGTAAAACAACCGAAAAAAGAAACAGAATGAAAGCAATTCATACACTGATTGTCCTGGCAGTCCTGCACATTATTCGCGTCGTGGTCGTCGAACCAAGAGGTGAGGGAGCTTCATGTATGTAGTTGCTTGCAGTGATATTGTACGAAAGCCTTTCTCACCCGAATGATGAGAGAGGCTTTTTAATTGAAAAACAGAAGGAAAATGAAACACCAGTTACGCAGCTCGATGAGTACCGAAGGCCGGCGGATGGCCGGAGCACGCGCCTTGTGGAAGGCCAACGGCATGAAAGAAGAAATGATGGGAAGGCCCATTATAGCCATAGTCAACTCGTTCACCCAGTTTGTGCCGGGGCATACGCACCTGCACGCAATCGGCCAGCAGGTGAAGGCGGAAATTGAAAGGCTGGGATGCTTTGCCGCAGAGTTCAACACGATAGCCATTGACGACGGAATCGCCATGGGACACGACGGGATGCTGTATTCGCTCCCCTCGCGCGACCTGATAGCAGACAGCGTGGAGTATATGGTCAACGCGCACAAGGCAGACGCAATGGTCTGCATCTCGAACTGCGACAAGATAACTCCCGGGATGCTGATGGCCGCCATGCGCCTGAACATCCCCGCCGTGTTCGTGTCGGGAGGGCCGATGGAAGCCGGCGAATGGAAGGGGCAGCACCTCGACCTGATCGACGCGATGATCAAGTCGGCCGACCCTACGGTGAGCGATGAGGAGGTGTTCCAGATCGAGCGCCGCGCCTGTCCCGGATGCGGAAGCTGCTCGGGAATGTTCACGGCAAACTCGATGAACTGCCTGAACGAGGCCATCGGACTTGCCCTGCCGGGAAACGGAACCGTGGTGGCCACACACGCCAACCGCAGCCGCCTGTTCAAGGACGCGGCCGAACTGATCGTGAAGAACGCCTGCAAATACTACGGGGAGGGCGACGAGAGCGTGCTTCCGCGGAGCATAGCCACACGCGAGGCGTTTCTGAACGCCATGACGCTCGACATCGCCATGGGAGGCTCTACCAACACCGTGCTCCATCTGCTGGCAATCGCCCACGAAGGCGGGGTGGACTTCCGCATGGACGACATCGACATGCTGTCGCGCCGCGTGCCCTGCCTCTGCAAGGTGGCTCCCAATACTCAGAAATACCACATACAGGACGTGAACCGTGCGGGGGGAATCATGAACATCCTCGCGGAGCTGGCAAAGGGAGGGCTGCTCGACACTTCGGCGAAGCGCGTAGACGGAATGACGCTGGCCGAGGCCATCGCAAAATACGACATCTGCAAGCCGGCCTCTGAAATCGACCCCGAAGCCAGGCGCATCTACTCGAGCGCGCCCGGAGGAAAGTTCAGCACCGAGATGGGCTCCCAGCAGAACGAATACAAGGAATTCGACACAGACCGTGAGGCCGGATGCATCCGCGACCTGAAGCATGCCTATTCGGCCGACGGAGGCCTGGCCGTGCTGAAAGGAAACATCGCGCAGGACGGATGCGTGGTGAAGACCGCCGGAGTGGACGAGAGCATCTGGAAGTTCTCAGGCCCCGCCAAGGTGTTCGACTCGCAGGAAGCGGCCTGCGAAGGCATACTCGGAGGCAAGGTGAAGAGCGGCGACGTGGTGGTCATCACCCACGAAGGCCCTAAGGGAGGGCCCGGAATGCAGGAGATGCTTTATCCCACCTCCTACATCAAGTCGAAGCACCTGGGCAAGGAATGCGCCCTCATCACCGACGGGCGTTTCAGCGGAGGCACGTCGGGACTGAGCATCGGACACATCTCGCCCGAAGCCGCGGCCGGAGGAAACATCGGAAAAATCGTTGACGGCGACATCATTGATATAGACATCCCCAACCGCTCGATCAGCGTGAGGCTGACCGACGAGGAGCTGGCCGCAAGGCCCATGGCGCCTCTCACGCGCAGCCGGAAGGTGTCGAAGGCGCTCAAGGCTTACGCAAGCATGGTCAGCTCGGCCGACAAGGGGGGAGTCAGGATTGTTGAATGATAAAATCAAAAGTAGGTATGAAAGAAAAGATAACAGGTTCTGAGGCTTTGATGCGCTCGCTGGAGCATGAAGGGGTGAAGACGATTTTCGGATACCCCGGAGGAGCGATCATGCCCGTTTTCGATGCGTTGTACGACCATCTCGACAAGCTCAACCACGTGCTGGTGAGGCACGAGCAGGGAGCTGCACATGCGGCGCAGGGCTTTGCGCGGGTTTCGGGAAAGGTGGGGGTGTGTCTGGTCACCAGCGGACCCGGAGCCACGAACACGATTACCGGAGTGGCCGACGCCATGATCGACAGCACCCCGATTGTGGTGATTGCCGGACAGGTAGGCGCAGGACTGCTGGGAACCGACGCTTTTCAGGAAGTCGACCTGGTGGGCGTCACCCAGCCTATAACCAAATGGAGCTACCAGATACGGCGCGCCGAGGATGTGGCATGGGCGGTGGCCAGGGCATTCTATATCGCGCGGAGCGGACGGCCGGGACCGGTGGTGCTCGACTTCGCGAAGAACGCGCAGACTGAAATGACCGAATACGAGCCGGTTGACCTCGACTTTATCCGGAGCTACGACCCCGATCCCGAAACCGACCCGAAGATGGTGGCCGAAGCCGTGCGCCTCATCAACGAGGCGCAGAAGCCGCTGGTGCTCGTGGGCCAGGGCGTGGAGCTGGGCAACGCGCAGGAAGAGCTCCGGGCGTTTGTAGAAAAGGGCGACATGCCTTGCGGATGCACCCTGCTGGGGCTTTCGGCCCTGCCGAGCGGACACAGGCTGAACAAGGGGATGCTGGGCATGCACGGCAACCTGGGGCCCAACGTGAAAACCAACGAATGCGACGTGCTGATAGCTGTAGGAATGCGCTTTGACGACCGCGTGACGGGAAAGCTCGAAACGTATGCAAGGCAGGCGAAGGTCATCCATCTCGACGTGGACCCCTCCGAAATCGGCAAGAACGTGCCGGCGGACGTACCGGTGCTGGGCAACTGCAAGCGCACGCTGGCCCTGCTCACCGAACTGGTACAGCCGCAGAAGCATACGGAGTGGATCGAGAGCTTCAAGCCTTACGAAGAGAAAGAGTTCGAGCAAGTCATCAGGAAGGAGGTCTTCCCCGCCCAAGGCCCCGTCAACATGGGCGAGGTTGTTCATGCGGTGAGCGAGGCCACGCGGAACGAAGCGGTTCTCGTTACAGACGTGGGCCAGAACCAGATGATGGCCTGCCGGTATTTCCGCTTTACGAAGAGCCGGAGCATCGTCACTTCGGGAGGCATGGGCACGATGGGATTCTGCCTGCCCGCTGCCATCGGAGCCACTTTCGGATGTCCGGAACGCACCGTGTGCGCATTCATGGGCGACGGGGGCCTGCAGATGACCATGCAGGAGCTGGGCACCGTGATGGAGCAGCAGGTTCCGGTGAAGATGATTCTGCTCAACAACAACTACCTGGGCAACGTGCGCCAGTGGCAGGCCATGTTCTTCAACCGGCGCTATTCGTTCACTCCGATGATGAATCCCGACTATATGCTGGTGGCTTCTGCCTACGGGATACCGTCGCGGAGGGTGACCGGGCGCGAAGAGCTCGAAGACGCCATACAGGAGATGATCTCCGCCGAAGGGCCCTTCCTGCTCGAGGTATGTGTGGTTGAGGAAGGAAACGTGCTTCCGATGACTCCTCCGGGAAGTTCAGTCAATTATATGTTAATGGAATGTTGATTCGGATAGGATATGGAAAATAAGACATTGTATACGATAATCGTTCATTCGGAGAACCTCGCGGGAACGCTGAACCAGATAACGGCCGTGTTCACCCGCCGCCAGATCAATATCGAGAGCCTGAACGTGTCGGCGTCTTCCATCAAGGGAGTGCACAAGTACACGATAACCTGCTGGACAACCGAAGACATCGTGGAGAAGGTGGTGAGGCAGATCGAGAAGAAGATTGACGTGATCCAGGCGCATTATTTCACCGACGCGGAAATATTCCAGCGCGAAGTGGCCATGTATAAGGTTTCGATGCCCGAGTTTCAGGCCAATCCCGAGGCCTCGAAGGTGATACGCAGGTTCAGCGCGCACATCGTGGAGGTGAACCCCACGTTCGCCATCGTGGAGAAGGTGGGGATGAGCAGCGAGATAACGGCCTTGTTCCAGAACCTGAAGGACCTGAACTGTGTGCTTCAGTTCGTGCGCTCGGGGCGCGTGGCCGTTTCCACCAGCTGCTTCGAGCGGGTAAACGAATACCTGGCGCATCGCGAAGAACGCTACAGAAACGGAAAATGATTCACCTGAAAAACAGTTGTACGGTATGGATGGAAATGACAAAGTCGGAACATATCAGTTTGTGGCCGAACCCTTTCATGTGGACTTCGCCGGACGCCTCACGATGGGGGTGCTCGGAAACCACCTGCTGAACTGCGCGGGCTTTCATGCCGCAGAGCGCGGCTTCGGGATTGCGGAGCTGAACGAAAACCATTACACGTGGGTGCTGTCGCGCCTGGCCGTCGAGCTGGAGGATATGCCCCGGGCTTACCAGAAGTTCAGCGTGCAGACGTGGGTCGAAAATGTATACAGGCTCTTTACCGACCGCAATTTTGCCATCCTCGACGAAAAGGGGAGGCCGCTCGGATATGCCCGCTCCGTGTGGGCGATGATCAGCATGGAAACGCGCAGGCCCGCCGACCTGCTCACCCTGCACGGGGGAGCCATAACGGGATATGTCTGCGACAAGGAATGCCCCATCGACCGGCCGGGACGCATCAAGGTGAGCGGGGGAAGCCCGGAGGCCGAGTATCAGACAAAATACAGCGACATCGACATCAACGGACACGTGAACAGCATCAAGTACATCGAGCATATTCTCGACCTGTTTCCGCTGGACATGTTCCGCGAGAAGACGGTGCGGCGCTTCGAGATGGCCTACGTGGCCGAAAGCTATTACGGCGACAGGCTCACGTTCTTCCGCGAGCGGAAAGGCGAGAACGAATACGATATGGAAGTAAAGAAGAACGGCTCGGAAGTGGCCGTTCGGAGCAAAGTGATATTCAGTTAACTAAAGTTTTAATAACGGCGGCTTATGCCGCGTAAAAAGATTGTAAAATGGCACAAATGAATTTTGGAGGGGTTATTGAAAACGTGATAACCCGCGAAGAGTTTCCATTGGAAAAAGCGCGTGAAGTATTGAAGAACGAAACGATAGCCGTCATCGGATACGGCGTGCAGGGGCCGGGCCAGTCGTTGAACCTCCGTGACAACGGGTTCAATGTCATCGTGGGCCAGCGCCAGGGAAAGACCTACGAGAAGGCCGTGGCCGACGGATGGGTGCCGGGCGAAACGCTGTTCAGCATCGAAGAGGCTTGCGAAAGGGGCACCGTCATCATGTGCCTGCTCTCGGATGCGGCGGTAATCTCCGTATGGCCCGCCATCAAGCCTCATCTGACCGCCGGAAAGGCGCTCTACTTCTCGCACGGGTTCGCCATCACGTGGAACGACCGCACCGGAGTGGTTCCTCCCAAGGATATCGACGTGATTATGGTTGCCCCGAAAGGCTCGGGAACATCGCTGCGCACCATGTTCCTCGAAGGCAGAGGCTTGAACTCTTCGTATGCTATCTATCAGGACTTTACCGGGAAAGCTTACGACCGCACCATCGCGCTCGGCATCGGCATCGGCTCGGGATACTTGTTTGAAACCACTTTCCAGCGCGAGGCCACCTCTGACCTGACGGGCGAACGAGGCTCGCTGATGGGCGCTATTCAGGGCCTGCTGCTCGCCCAGTACGAAGTGCTGCGCGAAAACGGGCATACTCCCTCGGAGGCATTCAACGAAACCGTAGAAGAGCTTACCCAGTCGCTCATGCCTCTCTTCGCCAAGAACGGTATGGACTGGATGTATGCAAACTGCTCTACCACGGCGCAGCGCGGCGCGCTCGACTGGATGGGCCCGTTCCACGATGCCATCAAGCCCGTGGTTCAGAAGCTGTATGAAAGCGTGAAGAGCGGCCACGAGGCGCAGATTTCGATCGACAGCAACTCGAAGCCCGACTATCGCGACAAGCTGAACGCCGAGCTGAAGGCTCTGCGCGAGAGCGAAATGTGGCAGACCGCCGTTACCGTGCGCAAGCTCCGTCCGGAAAACAATTGATGGAAGTTTCCGGATATGATGATAAAAAAAGGCTGTTCCGCTTTCGTGCGGAGCGGCCTTTTTCGTATCTTTGAGCCTGATAAAATGGATAATGACCGTTGTGCTTATGAAAAGATATTTGCTCTTGTTTGCCGTTTCCTTCTGCTTTTGCCTGGCGGGGCTTGCGCAGAGCCTGGAACGGACTGTGCGCCAAAGACTGGAAACTTTCTTCGGCAACTATGAAACGCTGTACGCCGAAATCGGAAGATGCGGGCTGGAAAGTTTTGAGCTGGACAACGAGAAGAAAACGCTCAAGGTATATGCGAATGCGGCCTTCGGATACCAGCCCTTCACGGAAGAGAACACCTCGGCCATCTACCGCTCGCTGAAGCAGGTTCTTCCCGGCCCGGTGAACTACTATTCGCTCCAGGTGTTTGCCGACGGGCAGCCGATAGAGAATCTGGTGCCGAACGCTTTCCGCAGGAAGAAGGACAAGTCGAGGCTCTACGGAAAGGCCGACTACAAGGGAAGCCCGTGGGTGAAGAACGTGTCGCGCCCTTTCGACATCACCCAGGGCCTTCAGAACCGGCATGTGGCCGTGTGGCAGAGCCATGGGAAATTCTACAAGAACGACCGTGACGAATGGAGGTGGCAGCGCCCCCGGCTGTTCTGCACGACCGAGGACTTGTTCACCCAGTCGTTCGTCGTCCCTTACCTTATCCCCATGCTTGAAAATGCCGGAGCGGTGGTGTTCACTCCCCGCGAACGCGACTGGCAGAGGCATGAGGTGATCGTTGACAACAATACTTGCCCTCCCGGAAGCCGCTACCTGGAGGTGGAGGATAAGGGATACAGATGGGCAGACACCGGCATCCCCGGCTTTGCGCAGAAATACCGGGAGTATCCCGACAATCACAATCCCTTCACGGACGGCACGGCGCGCTTCATAGCAACCCAGTCGAAGCCCGAGAAGGCTTTTGCCGAGTGGATTCCCGACATCCCGGAAAAAGGCAGGTATGCCGTTTACGTAAGCTACCAGACATTGCCCGAGAGCGTTGACGACGCGAAATACCTGGTGTTCCACAACGGGGGAGTGTCTGAGTTTAAGGTCAACCAGCGGATGGGAGGAGGAACGTGGGTTTATCTGGGCACTTTTGAATTCGACAAGGGCATGAACGACTACGGGATGGTGGTGCTGAGCAATGAAAGTTCACGCAAGGGAGTTGTATGTGCCGATGCGGTGCGCTTCGGAGGAGGAATGGGCAATATTTCGCGGGGCGGAAAGGTGAGCGGCCTGCCCCGCTATCTTGAAGGGGCGCGCTATTCGGCGCAATGGGCGGGGATGCCTTATGAGGTGTATAGCAAGAGCGGAGGAAAGAACGATTATACCGACGACATCAATGCGCGCTCGCTCATGCTCAACTATCTGAGCGGAGGCTCCGTGTATAACCCCGCGGAAGAGGGGCTGAAAGTGCCGTTTGAATTGTCGCTGGCCCTGCATTCGGATGCCGGATACAGGGAAGACGGCTCGCTGGTAGGATCTCTGGGCATCTATACCACCGGCTTCAATGATGGGAAGCTGAATTGCGGCATCTCGCGCTATGCCTCGCGCGATCTGGCCGATATGGTGCTGACGGGCCTCCAGCGCGACATCGCCTCACGTTTCGGAATACGCTGGAACCGGCGAGGCATGTGGAACCGGAATTATAGCGAAACGCGCTTGCCGGCCGTGCCCTCCATGATTCTCGAACTGCTTTCTCACCAGAACTTTGCCGACATGAAGCTGGGGCATGATCCGAGGTTTAAGTTCGTGGTGGGCAGGTCTGTCTACAAGTCGGTATTGAAATACGTGGCGGAGATGCACGGCACGGACTATACGGTCCAGCCTCTGCCGGTCAGCCATTTCGCCGTCCGCGAGGGAGAGAAGAAAAATACATTCGTTCTGCGGTGGACCGGAACCGAAGATGTGCTCGAGCCTACCGCACGCCCCCAGGGTTATATCGTCTATACGCGTGTGGGGTATGGAGGCTTTGACAACGGCGTGTACGTGCGGAAGCCTGAATATACCGTGAAGGTCGAGCCGGGACTCGTATACAGCTTCAAGGTGACCGCGGTCAATAAGGGAGGCGAAAGCTTCCCGTCGGAAATCCTTTCGGCTTACAAGGCCAGAAGAAGCCGGGGAACGGTGCTTATAGTCAATGCTTTCGACAAGGTGAGCGCTCCGGCCTCCGTAGAGTCGCCTCTGATGGAGGGCTTTGACCTTCAGGCGGATCCGGGACTTTCTTATCAGAGCACGCCCGCCTTCTGCGGACTCCAGCAGAGCTTCGACCGGAGCCGGATGGGAATCGAAACGGCCGGCGGACTGGGGTTCAGCGGCGATGGCATGGAGGGCCGTCTGATAGCCGGAAACACGTTCGATTATGTGTTTGTACATGGCAAGTCGATACAGCGTGCCGGAAGGTATTCATTCGTGTCTTGCAGCGATGAAACGGTCGAGAGCGGAAGCGTGAATCTTGAAGATTACAGGATGGTGGATGTGGTTTGCGGAGTGGACGACAGAGGCTTTTCTTCTGATTTCAGGCATGCCCTGCTCCGGTATTGCAATGCCGGAGGCCGGTTGTTCGTCAGCGGATCCAGGCTGAAGAAGAGTCTGGTGCAGGATGACTTTGGCGCAAAGGTGCTGAAGTGCAAGGACGGAGGCACTTTCAGCAACCTGAACGGCAGGGATTTGTCGGGAGCCAATGTCCGCTTCTCCTTGGCGGGCCGTGCCAATGAACAGATTTATGCCGTGCCTTCCATCCAGTGCGTGCTTCCCGTTTCCGGAAGCTATTCCGCGTTTGTCTATACCGAAGGGAATTATGGCACGGGAGTCGTGTACAGAGGCAAGGATTACAGGACATTTGTGCTGGGCTTCCCGTTCGAGTGCATTCAGGATGTTGCGGCGCGCGACCATGTGATGCAGGCCGTTCTGAATACGTTGCTGAAGAAAAGATAAGCGATAAACCGTTTTAAATAATGAATTTTATGAATGCAGATTTTTTGGAAATCATCAAGACCAGGCGCAGCTGCCGGAAATACAGGCCCGACCAGATTACGGACGAAGAGTTGCAGGCGGTTCTCGAGGCTGGCACTTATGCTCCCACTTCAAGGGGCTTGCAGGCTCCCTTTATCGTTGCGGTGCAGAATGAAGAGCAGCGCGCGGAACTGGCGGCGATGAATGCGGAGATTATGGGAGTGGCTTCCAATCCTTATTATGACGCTCCTGTCTATGTGCTTGTTTTTGCTCCTTCCGATGCTCCCAATCCGGTGCAGGACGGGAGCTGCGTGCTTGAAAACATGATGCTTGCCGCCCATTCCATCGGCTTGGGAAGCTGCTGGATCCATAGGGAAAAAGAGATGTTTGCTACCGAGAGGGGCAGAAGGCTGATGAAGAGCTGGGGACTTCCCGACGGACTGGCGGGTATCGGCGGGCTGGCTTTGGGTTATCCGCAGGGCGATCCTTCTCCGGCCAAACCGAGAAAAGAAGGATACTTCCGCATTGTCCGCTGAAGAAGCGGGGTAAAAAAAGACACTCCCGACAATCTCTATTGCCGGGAGTATCACAACACAAAAACTAAACTAGACTTAGTCTTTGATATGTGATACTCCGCTCTGTAAATCAGTAGATTGCGATTGATGTTTTTTCATTGACTGGAATGAAAGTGGAATGAAATGCAGTCATGCGCTGTCGAAAAATCGGTTTTCGTGTATCATGTCGGATAGTTTTTTATATTTGCATTCAAATAGTCTGTACAATTCTTGCCTTTCGTGTATGTTCAAGAAAAAGGAAATATCGGAAACCGCTATAATGGGCATGGTCTATCAGATAAGATACCTTATCGATGAAAAGAATGTCAGCGATGAAGCCTTGGGCAGCCATCTGAGTAACATGCTTTCCGATCTGGGCATAAGGGTTGATTATGTGCCCACCCCGAACCCGTGGGAGATGACGAGGAAAAAGGATTATATGGTCAGTTTGACAGTAAACTGACCATATTTGCGTTTAATATTTAGGTTCATTATCTACTGCAAATCTAATACCCAATTGAATGATGAGTTTTACATTGTCTGAAGCGTTTTTAATTATTATATTTTTGTTGAAAATTTCAGGTGTTAATTCCACATATAGTTTTCCAAAAATTTGTTTTGCACAATAGGTAGCCATTGATTTTATATTTTGCATATCTATTGTTATTTCATTTTTATACGGATTAGCATCTTTAATGAGATTGTAGATTGCAATTCCACTTTCTTTGCTGCTAATTATTGGAGCAAATGTGTCAAGCGCTATATTTTTCATTGAAAGTTTATATTTAGGTTGTTTAAATTTCTATATTCATCTTCTGGCAATATATCTAACAAACTTTTAGGAGATGTTAGACTTAGAAAGACGTATATTATTGTACCTCCCCAATAGGGACATTCTCCATTTGAAATTTTCCCAAAGTCATTTTTTACATATTGGTCCTCAGATATTAATATTAATCTTCCTTTTGCTAGACTGGTTATGCTATTAATAATCCAAAGTCCACATCCCATATGGTCTGTATCCTTTTTTGAAGTTACTCCCATTTCAAGTGATTTCAATAATATTTCTCCCTTTGTAAGGTGATGGTCTAATGTTGGCCCTAATGTCGAGATTATTCCATTTCCAGTATCTACACAAGCTATTTCAATAAAATCAGTATTGCCATTTGCAATTATAATTGATTTTGTGTCATTTACGGCGTGTTCCCAAAAATTTAACAATATCTCACTAAAGCATTGGAATATCATTGAAGCAATGTTTTCTTTATTTTTGCATCCGCTGTAATACTCTTCAATTTTAGGGAAGTAGCTTTCTTTTATTTTTGATTTGGTGTATTCATTTTCTCTCAATAATGGGAACGGTGCTATAAACAATCTTTTTCCTTGGAAAAAATCAAGATTTGTATAATCAGCCCGTTTGTTTTCTAAATACGAGTTTAAAAGTTCTTGGATTTTAAACTCGGATAATTTGTTGTTAACATATTCATTTGTTTTAATTTTTGAATCCGTTATACATCTGTTTTCTACACAGAATTCTATTATTTTGTAATTGAGAAGTAGTCCAAGCATATCAATATCTCTAACCTCTGATAAATTGAATAGGACATTGGGTTTTTTTTCATTTTTCCAATTGAAAATTACTTCTACACTTTTTAGAAAAGATAGAATTTCATCGACAACACATTTAGGCGGTATTCTTATGTTTGTAGTTGTTTTATTTTCCATCGTACAATTCTTTTAAAAAACGTTTGATTCTGGATTCCCTCTCAATGTCTCTATTACTTATATCAGAGCATAATGATAGATAATAATCTCCTATATCAATAAGTGTTCTAAATAAAGATTCATCAATGATGAATTCATTGTTTATGATGAGTTTTCTAAATTCATCTACTTTATCTAAGTTTAAATTTGTAGTTGAATTATTGAATTCGTTAATATTGCAGAGAAGTGATTTTACGAAATCTTTTTTCTCTTTTGATTTTTCATCCTTTTTGTTGAGCTGATACATTATAAATGTCAGTACACATGTCAGTACAACAGAGTACACACCGCCTATGTAATCTCCGAAGAATGCCCATTTCTCAGGGTCTTTACTTATGCTTGATTCTCCAAAATTTATTATGTAAATTATTATTGGGGTTAAAGCTATTATTGTTAAGCAGATATATTTCTTTTTCATTTTTGAGATTATCTTCTTATTTTATCCGATTAGTCTTTCATTTTTGAACATTGCCAGTTCCGCTTCCAGCCTTTTGTTTCTGGCTTCAAGGTCGCCGAGCTTTTCCTTGTAGTTGTTGACGGTTTCCTGCAAGAGGGCTATCGTGTCGATGAGCTTGCCCAGACGTTCGTTTCCGGCTTCGGACGGCTGTTCTTCTGCAATGAGCATTTCTCCCTTGCCGCGCAGAAGCCATTCGGCGGAGATGTCCGGAAATGTGCTAAGAATAGCATTAATTGTAGTTAGGCTTAACTCTCTTATACCATTCATTTGGTTGCTAAATGTATTTTGTTTTAGACCGCATTGGATAGCAAAGGCTCTATCAGATAAGTCGTAATGCTGGATTATTTGTTTAATTCTTGTAACCATATCTTTTTTACTTAAATGTTAAACTATCCTATTTGAGATAATAAAATAGGTGTTTTGTTTTTGAATTATCTCAAATGAGATTATCTTTGCAATACAATCAATCACACATACAAATATAGAAAATAAAAGTTGAAAAGGAAATGGCAATGGACAAAAGTTATTACGAGAGGGAAGCCGAGGAATTGAGGAACGAAATCGCGGAAGTTGAGTCCTTGACGGAAAGGGAAATGCAGGAGCGTTTCAACACAGACGACGGCAAGGACGAGTTCCTTGAGTTTCTCCATAACGAGCTCCGGATTGCCGAGACGCACGTCCGCGAACGGGAGGACGATGAGGACTATGACGAGTGGGACGACCACGGCTTCGCAAGTGAAGCGGACTACATGAGATACAGGTTCGGATAAATGATTCCGGCGATATAGAAAGTCAAACCGATAAACAGTTTAAAACCAGAAATTATGGCACAAGTAAAGACAAAATTCGAGAGCGGCGAGAAAGTATGGACGCTGAACGGGGGCAAGGCCTTCGAGTTTGAAATCGGCAGGATAACGGTTACCATGGAAGAGGACTCTTCCGTTTCCGTGTCCTATTGCGAGAAGGGCAATCCTTATCTGGCGTACTTTCCGGAAGGGATGTGTTTCGCCAGCCTTGACGAGCTGAAGGAGTACGTCTTCGGCTGAGTCTGAATCTCCCGGTGCGGCCTGACCGCCTATCCGGGAACGAAAGAGAAGAGTTCCTTGACATGTTTACGCTGACAGGCGTGTCCGAAAGGGCATAGTAATTCACCGTGGATAGCGGGCGGCCTGACAGATTTAAGAATTTGCGCAATTCGGTCCGCAAATGCGGGCTTTAGGTGATATTGACGGGGGAAGCTCGGCGGAAGAGCGTCACAGTCCGAGGGCAAAGGGTGTGAAGGCCGGCGGTTCGAATCCGCCTCCCCGTCCGAAGTTTAACGATAAAGAATCATTTGCAGTATGACAGAATTAGAGTCATTGGGTTCGGTGGCGGAAGCCATCAGGCCGATACAGTACGGAGTCATGTTCGTGTGGGTGCTGTCCGCATGGGCATTTTTCATGTTCTCCCCGTTTCTGATTCATGAGATATGGAGGTCGTGCAGGAAGAGGGAGCCGTTCAATTTCAGAGGGGCCAGATGCTGGTGTCCGGTCGCGATAGGCGCTCTGGTCATTTCTTCCGTACTTTTTGCGGTCCAGTTCCTGCTTCTAATGCTTCAGAAGTTCCTGTGTTTTGCTGACGGCCTCTGAAAGGCAGTCCTCCGTATGCCTTTCAAAGTTCCTGAACGCTTCGTCATACCTGTTGCATTTTTCCAATGGGGTCCGTGACTTGTCGGATATGATTAAGGCAAGTGTCGAATGGAGGTTCATGATTCCTTGGTCAGCAGGCTGTAGGTCTCGTAAAGGTTCCTGTCCAGATAGAGGCGCATCGTCAGGTCGTGCCGTTTCAGTGTCCGGAGCGGTTCGGATGCCATTCTGTCCAGTTCTTCGGGACGGACGCTTCCTTCAAGACAACCGGCTAGCGGAATGTCCTTCATGGACGCTCTGAACAAATGGAACGCGTTGACGAATGTAGAGATTGAGCTGACTGAATGTGAATAGAACGTGGTGTACTTGAGCTCTCTCTTTTTGATGCTCAGTTTGTACATTTCCCTTGAATAGAAACCTATGATTCCGATTATCAGTGCGGACAGTTCCCCGTTGTCCAAAATCCAGTCGAGAATCATTTCAATGCACTGCTTCATAATTTCTTGATTTCTGTTTTACAGAGTAAAATTAAGAAATCCTTCCGGTTCCCGCAAGACGGAGGTTTTCCGGAAGGAAATGCCGGATAGTCCAGCGGGTGGACGGCATGTTGCTCATGTCTGCAGGCGGTTCGACTCCGCCTTCCGGCCCCAATTTAAATCATACAGGTATGAAGATTATTTCGGTTATATGCGTATGCGCCTATGTGGCGGTACTGTTCACGATCCGCAATCTGGATTTGTGGTTTTGGATTTCTTCCGTGTGCTTCATCGCGGCCCTTGTCCCCGTTCTGGCACGGCTGGACAGGAAGGAGCGCGGGAAGCCCGGAAGCAGCTATGAGGATTTCGTTGAATTTTTGGAAAAGGAGGACAAGGTATGAGTTCGGAAGAATGCAGGAAGCCCATCGCGCCGACGCTGCGCGCGATGGAGGTCGGTACGGAGGAAGCGTTCCCCATCCGGCAGAGGGTGTCGCTGTACAATACGATTTCCTCGCGTATGGACAAGGAACGTGCCTCCGGCATGTCGTGGACGATCAGGTCCGACCGGAACAAGGGTACGGTTACGGTGAAGAGGGTGAGCTGACATGGTGTACACTTTGAACGGCAGGCTTATGATGACGACGCTGTATGACAATACCGCAGAGATTCTGCTTGAAAACATCCTTCTCGCGATGGAGGACGAGTATTTCTCGAAAGACCTGAGCGCGAAGATTGTCGGAGGGGAGGGCAGGCTGCGGAGGCTGATAGAGCAGAACAGGATACGTTCGGAGAAGCGCAGCCGGGGACAGAACGGGAAATGGTTCTGCCGTGCCGGTGACGTGCTCCGCAACTGTTCTGCAAGGAAGGCGAAGAAGAAAGGAAAGAAAAGGAAGGCATAACCATAAGCCCGTGAGGGTCATGTTTTTTCTACTTAAATGTTAAATTATCAACTTTTATTTTCTATGGACGCGCCGCCTGTGAAGGCCGCCCGTCCCGACGGGTACTTGGTTCAAGGGAAGAACGCCGGATTTCTTGATTCTATTTTTTTATTCCATGTTATTAGTTAGTGTGCATCCGGAGGTTGCGGGTTCGAGTCCCGCAGTACCCACAACCCGTGTTTGGGCGCATGTCCGCACATGTCCGGGAGTAGGGCGAAGATGGCGCAGGATTACACCGCACGGCATCGGTCAGCCGCTGACTCCATCTGAAAGGTGACGCGAAACCGGACGGACATGCTTTGTTCCGTTGGGTTAAAAAGGCATGAAAATGGCGAAGCTACCGTTTGCACATCTTGTCGCCAACGGCTATATTTATAGATGTAATCAATTGAATGTCAAACTGATAAATTGTAATTTATGGAAACGAAGAAGAATGCGCAGGAAGTTCATGCGGAATCTGATGCCGGCATGGACGGAAAGCTGGCAGGAATCCGCACCTTGAAGGCAAACGAGATAGAATGCCGAATCGGTACAATCAATGAGAAGGGATGCACATTGTTGCTGTACAAGGATGCCCGTGTGGATATGAGACTGCTTGACGAGGTGTTCGGACCAATGAACTGGAAGAGATGCCACGAAGTTGTGAACGGGAACCTTTTCTGTACCATATCCGTCTACGATGAACGGAAGAAGGAATGGGTAAGCAAGCAGGATGTCGGAACGGAATCCAATACCGAGAAGGAGAAGGGGCAGGCGTCGGATGCGTTCAAGCGAGCCGGATTCAACTGGGGAATAGGGCGCGAACTCTATTCGGCGCCTTTTATCTGGGTTAGACTTGAACCGGGCGAAATCAGCAAGAACACTTCGGGCAGATGTTCAACTTACACCAAATTCTCTGTAAGTGAAATTGAATACGACGAAAACAGGGAAGTAAGCAAGTGCGTAATCATTGACGACAAGGGCAATGAAAGGTTCAGTTTTCCTGCCAGGAAGCAGCAGCCTCGGCAGCAAAATCCTAACGTGTTTACAGGGAAGCAGCTGAAGGATGCCGTTGCAGAGGTTAAGGCATGTCAGAGCAGGTATGCGATTAATGAAGTATGGAAAAAGCATTCAGTTCTCCAGCAGAATATGGAGTTCAGGAACGCAACAATGGAAATGTGTAAAAAATATCCGGAATGATAGAATTGGTCAAGTCGGGTGTGGTTTTCAATGAAGAAAGTCACACCTATTTCTTGGGGGGCAGGCAGCTCTCGGGAATAACAGGAATGATTAGAAGGCAGCTGTTTCCGAACAAGTACAAGGAGATACCGCAGCACATACTCGAACGTGCTGCTGAGAGAGGTACAAGAGTTCACCACGAATGCCAGTTTGTTGACACAACAGGATTTGAGCCTGAAAGCCAGGAAGCGATGAACTATCTCCTTCTTCGGACGGGTGCAGGGTATAGGGCTCTCGCAAATGAATATACGGTATCTGACGGGGAAAACTTCGCTTCCAACATTGACTGTGTGTGGGAGAAAAATGAAAAGATTGCCCTTGTGGATATAAAGACAACCTATGCACCGGACGAAGAGTACCTTGCATGGCAGCTGTCCATTTATGCCTATCTCTTTGAATTGCAGAATCCGCATCTTAAGGTAGACAGCCTGTTCGGTGCGTGGCTTTACAATGAAAAGTCAGAACTTATTCCGCTTGAACGCAAATCTGACGAGAAGGTCAAAAGATTGCTTCAGTGTGAGATTGAAGGCAAGCGCTACTTGGATACAGAAACAGCAACTGAATACAGGAAAGATGAAGTACAGCTGTTGCCGGAGGATGTGATAAACAAATATCTTGAAGCTGTGGCTGAAGCAGAGAAGATACAGCGGTTCATCGACGGTTTCAAGGACACGTTGAAACGTGCCATGATTGAACATGAGGTCAAATCGTGGGACACCGGATGCCTTAAAGCTACCATAACGCCTGCGGCGACGAAGAGAACTTTCGATGCGAAGAAATTCCAGTCGGACCATCCGGAACTGTACAGACAATACGTCAAGGAAACCGGGACACCGGCATCCATACGAATCACATTGAGGAAGGAGGCAAAGGATGCTTAACAAGGTGATGCTGATCGGGAATCTCGGAAAGGATCCCGATGTCCGTCAGCTTGACGGAGGGACGGCGGTCTGCCAGTTCACGCTCGCCACGACCGACAGGGGATATACCCTGCAGAACGGCACGAAAGTTCCGGAACGTACCGAATGGCACAACATAGTGATGTGGAGGGGGATGGCGGAAGCTGCCGGGAAATACCTCCGCAAGGGCGACAAGATTTTCGTTGAGGGGAAAATCAGGACACGGAGCTATGAGGACAGCAGGAAGGTCAGGAGGTATGTGACGGAAATCTATGCGGACAGCATGGAGATTCTTTCCTGCAGGTCCAGACAACAGACGGATCAGGACGCGCAGCTTCCTTTTCCGGATGAAAATGCGCCGTACTGATGGAAGCGAAGATTGTGAAGAAGGACGGTGTGGCCGTAATGGACAAGAATCTTGACTTCATGCTCGGCCTGCTTCCGAACGGGGAATATACGCTTACCATCAAGAAGGCGGTGAAGAAGCGGTCCCAGAACCAGAACAACCTCATGTGGATGTGGTTCCGCTGTCTGGGCAATTTCCTCCGTTCGGAAACGGGCGACGAAAGGTGGGCCACGAAGGACGGGATACAGACGCTGCACGACATCTATTCAAGGAAATTCCTTACGACGCAGGTAGTAGGCCCTGACGGGGCGGTCATGGAACGTGTCCGGGGCACAAGCACCCTTACGATGCAGGAAATGTCGCATTTCCTTGAAGCCGTGAAGACAGACCTCAATACGGAGCTGGGCATGATTGTCCCTCTCCCTTCAGACAAATACTATTCCGAGTTTGCCGCTTTGTACGGCAGCAAGTATTAATAACCATTAAACAGCAAAAGAATGTCGAACGAAAAAGAAAACTATGAACCGGAGGTGCTCAGGTTCGTGCTTCCTGAGGGGACCGGGAGGCTGCGGCGGCCCTGAAAAGGCAACTGGAAGAATATGACAGGAAACGCAGGGAAGAGAAAGTGCTTCGTAATCAAGTTCAACAGAAAAGGGATGGCGGAGAAGGATAGGATATGCCGCCATTTCGGGTGGGACGGGCATCTCACCGTCAACGGGGAATGCCTTGTGTCCGTTCCGGAGAGGCATGTCGGAACTTTTGAAGAAACCGCAAGGAGGGGATTCTTCTCAATCCTGGAAAGGCGGTAAAATGGCGCAGTTTCCGTTTGCAAATCTTGCCGCCATGAACTAACTTTACAGATATAACGAACTAAAAGTCAAACAGATGCAATTATGAGTGAATATGTGAAACTGCCCGTGGCCGACATATATCCGTCGCCGCGGAATCCTCGTAAAACATTCGACGCTGCAGGCATCGAGGAACTTGCAAGCAATATCGGGAAGCAGGGATTGCTGCAGCCCATAACGGTCCGGAAGACAAGGGATTCCTATGAGGACATAGACAGCGGAACGCTGGAAACCCTTCACATTCCGGCAGCTTATGAAATAGTCTGCGGGGAGAGGCGTTTCCGGGCGTTCAAGCTGCTCTCGGAAAGGGGCGCCGGTTATGATGAAATCCCCTGTATCGTAAGGGAGATGACCGACGAAGAGGCTTTCGACGCGATGATCACTGAAAATCTCCAGAGGCAGGACGTTGACCCGATTGAAGAGGCTGTCGCATTCTCCCTTCTGCTTGAAAACGGGAGCAGCCTGGAGGACATAGCGGTCCGGTTCGGCAAGTCCGTCCGGTTCGTTCAGGACAGGGTGAAGCTCTGCGGCCTTGTTCCCGGTTTTGTCTGCAAGCTGAGGGACGGTTCCATACCTGTTTCGGGGGCCATGCTGCTTGCGAAGATGGACAAGGGCTTTCAGGAACGGCTCCTTGAAACGGTCGGGGATGACGGCCTGACGTACAGGGACATCAAGGATTATGTGACAAGGGAATTCCGCGTGCTGGACAAGGCTCCGTTCTTTGCGGAGGACGGTTTCGACGAATCTTTTCCGCTGTGCTCCGCATGTCCGAACAATACTGCGAATTACGGATGCCTGTTCTATGAGATGAAGCCGGACGGACAGAAATGCACCGATCCGGAATGTTTCGGGAAAAAGATGTCCGGGTATGTCAGGTATCGGGTGATGAAGGAGGCCGGAAACCTTGTAAAGGCCGGAGAGCCGCTTCAGTTCGGGAAATCCGTCATTGTCATCGACGAGGACGGATACTGCACCGACAGCATGAAGGAGATGAACAGGAAGGCGGAAGAGCTGTATTCCTCCCTCGGCTTTGAAGTTGTCCGCTCGTCGGTGTTCTCGCACAGGTGCTGGTATTCTGAGGATGACGCGAGAATCAGGGAGATGCTTGCCTCGCATGAGATTTACAGGTGCATCAATGTCGTGGGCTATATGGGGCCGGAGTTCAAGGTCACGTATTACTATGTCAGCCGGAAAAATGCTTCCGGCAGCTTTGCGGCGGGTGACACGAAGGAAATCGAAACGGACAGGATAAAGTCCAAGATGAAGCGCAACAAGGAGCTGGTCGTCGAGAAGTCGAGGGAAACCATGAGGGAATGGGCCTCATCGTCCGCCGGATATTCTGCCAGAAAGGACGAACTTTCCGCCTGCGAGAGGCTGGTGCTCGATGCGATAGTCCTCGGTTCCTGCGGGTATGAGTTCCTTGACGGGCTGGGGCTTTCCGGAAACAGGTCCATGCTGGTCGAATATGCGGAGAACCATCAGTCCGAGCGTAACAGATGGTACCGGGCCTTCATCATGAAGAACCTTTCGGACCCATCCGTGACCTATACGGAATATCTGTACAAGTGCCAGACGAGGCTGTTCATGGAGCAGTACCCTGACAAGTTTGAAGAAATGACAAGGAAACTTGCCCAGGCATACGAGAAGAAGGACAGGAAACTGCGGGAAAGGCTTGAAGAACTTTCAGGAAGAAAGGAGGAAGATGCATGACTGTCAAGGATAACGGTACGGGAAACAGAAGCCCCTGAAAGCCTTCCCGGACAAATTTAAGTTGAACATGCTAATCTGAAAAACCGATGATAACACTTAACAGACTTGCCCGGAAATGCCGTGAAACGGCGTTGAGCAGGCACAAGATAACGGTCCACAGCAGCCACCGGGGACTTGCCATCGGCATATCGGCCGAATGGCGGGAACTGATGGACGCTGCCGACAGGCCCAGTCCCCATATCGGCGGATGGAGCGAGCGTGAGGAAGAAGCGGCGGACATAGTCATATCCGCCGTGACTTATCTTGAATGTATCGGATGCAGGGACATAGAACAGCTTATCAAGGATAAGGTCGCCTACAACGAGCGAATGGAGTGATTGGCGTGCCGCTGAAGAGATGATGATTTTTGTGATGTTGAAAAAATGGCAGGTATGAAAGCAGAATTTACATTCCAGAATATCCCGGTATCATGTCTTGATATGAACAGGGGACAACTTCGGGGACTTCCTAAGAATCCCAGATTCTTTAGGGATAACCGTTATGAAGCGATGAAAAAAAGCATTGAGGACAGTCCTGAAATGCTTGAATTGCGGGAGCTTATAGTTTATCCGCACGGTGACAACAGGTTTATAGTGGTTTGCGGGAATCTCCGGTTCAGGGCCTGCAAGGAGCTGGGTTATACGGAGGTTCCTTGTAAAGTGCTTGACATATCCACGGAAATAAGGAAGTTGAGAGAGTATGCGGCCAAAGACAATGTTTCGTTCGGAGAGAATGATATGGATGTCATGTTGAACGAATGGGACAGGTCTGAGCTGCAGGACTGGGGCGTGGAATTTCCCCAGAAACCGGAAAGGGACGAATTCAAGGACCGTTTCGAGGCTGTAACGGACGAAACGGCCGTTTATCCTCTCATTCCTAAGTTTGATGAGAAATATGAACTTTTCATCATTGTTTCCGCCAATGAGGTCGACGGCAATTGGCTTCGTGAAGCATTGGACATGCAGCATATGGAGTCATACAAGACCGGAAAGATAAGCAAAAGCAATGTTGTCAGCATAAAGGATGTACGCCATGCAATTGAGAATCGTGATTCCAAGCCATAAGAGGCATGACCGGGTATTTGCAAAGAAACTTGTGAATGATCCCATCATTTGTGTAGCCGAAAGCCAGGCTGACTTGTATCGCCAATATAACCCGGATTGTGAGATTGTAACGCACCCGGATGATATAATAGGGCTTATTCCGAAGCGCAACTGGATGGCGAGGCATTTCAGAAACCTTTTCATGCTTGACGATGACGTCCATGCGTGCAAGTCATTGTATGCGGAGAAAGGGGAGCCTTCGAGAATAAAGGACAAGGACAGGATTACCGGAATAATTTTTAGTCTTGCAGAAATTGCTGAAATGATGGATGTCCATCTGTTCGGATTCACTTCCCGGATTTCACCGGTCATGTATGACGAAACCGGATTCCTTTCATTGTCAAAGATGATAACCGGGTGCAGCTATGGAGTTTTTTACGACAAGAATACATGGTGGAATGAAGATCTTAAATTGAAGGAGGACTTCTGGATATCCTGTTATATGAAATACAAGGAGAGGAAGATTCTTACGGACTTGCGCTACAATTTCGAGCAGAAATCGACATTCGTCAATTCCGGAGGTCTGGCGGCATTCCGCAATCAGGCAGAGGAACGTCGTTCCATCATGCTCATACGGAAGTATTTCGGCGACAGCATTAACCTGAAAGGGGCGACAAATAACGGCAAGGACAAGACGAAGCAGCTTGTGCAGTACAATATAACCTGTAGGTTCAGGTATTGAAAAATGGCGGTAAAATGGCGAAGTTTCCGTTTGCAAATCTTGCCGTCATGAACTAACTTTACGGATGTAAAACAATAAAAATCAGTTATATATGATTGTGAGAACCGTTAGGGGATATGATTTTTTTGAAGTCGCTTCTGCAATGCAGAAGGCGGTCAGAAGGGCGGACGCTTCCGTTGCCGGATATTTCGCTCTGGAACTGTGGACGAGCGGCTATCGGGATTATGTATGGAAAAGGCTCTACACCATAAGTGCAGAAGATTGTTATGGCCTTATAACAAAAGAGATTGAGGCTCTATGGCAGGGACATGAACTGGTCAACAAGGGGAGTAAAGAACCCAAAGGGCGGATTTTTGTGAGCAAGGCTGTCATTCTTCTGTGCGAGTGCCGGAAATGCCGTGATGCGGATCATCTCCAGAACTTTGTCTATGACAAGGAATTGGTTGATGCGGACAGATGGATTGAGGATGTAAGGAAGAATCCGATTCCAATACCTGTTTATACTTTTGACGTTCATACTCGTAAGGGAAGGAAAATGGGACGGACGAAGGAGGATTTTTTCCGTGAGGAATGCGGGGCGTTGAAGCCGAGAATCCGCGGGCTTTTTGATGGCCTTGTTGAATGAACGTTGCCACGGCATTTGCCGTGGTTTTTTATGGCATTAAAGTCGAACCGATAAATTAAATCATTATGAACACTTATTACAAGTTTTGCCCGAACGTATTTCTGGCGAAGTGCGATGAAAGGCACGAAAAGGGGGAAGAGATACCGGTAACAACCAAGTATGGAAAAGAAAATGAAAGTATAGTTTTCAATCTGATTTTCGAGCGTGACGGGTTCTATTATTATTCCGTTGTCCGTGCTGACGGATTCAACGTACAGGAATGGGCGAAGCGCAGAGCGGAACGAAGGCGTGAATGGGCTGCGTCTGCTGGCCGCAAGAGCTATGAGTATTATGAAAAATCAAATAAGGACAGGGATTTTCTTTCTCTTGGAGAGCCTGTCAAAGTCGGCCATCACAGTGAACGCAGGCATCGTAAGATGATAGATGACGCTTGGAATAACATGGGCAAAAGCGTAGAATTCAGCGATAGGGCTGCCGAACATGAAAGGATCGCTGAGTATTGGGATGCAAGAGCGGATACCGTCAATCTTTCTATGCCGGAGAGCATTGACTTCTATGAGTATAAGTTGGAGAAGGCTAAGGTGTATCACGAGGGTTTGAAGTCCGGTAAATATCCGCGAGAACATGCCTACTCTCTTGCTTATGCCAAGAAGGAAGTGAATGAGTTGCAGAGGAAATATGATCTTGCCAAACAGCTATGGGGATGAATTTGCAAGGGAACGGGCTTGTCGAACTTATTGACGATAAGCCCGACAGGAAAGGCAAGGAAGTGACTTACCTGAGAAGTTCTGCCGAACTGACAACAGGTGAAATGACTCTCAGCATCGACCGCTTCCGCAACTGGTCAGCGTCAGTCGCCGGCATTTACTTACCAAGTAGTTCTGAACGTGATTTTTTAATCCATATCCAACAGGCAATAGAAAATAATAAAGAATTTTTATAAAACTATTCTTATGGAAGAAGTTTGGAAGGATATTATAGGGTATGAAGAATAATACTTTTATGAATGGGTATGCAAACGATGAAAGAAGATTATTTTTCCGAGTTGAGAATGCTCCTATACGGGAAGATTCCAAATGAATATATTCAGAAAACAATTGAGGTTGTTTCATTCAGCCTAAAGGATTTTGATTTGCAAAGAAAAGAAACCTCCGTTATCGTATATGACAATGGAGATGAAATGATTTTGAAAAAATTCTTTGTGGCTAAGGCAGTTGAAGGACTGTGCGGAAGCTCATTGTCCTATTACCGGACAATACTTTCGGCATTCTTAAAAAAGACTGGGAAACATATCAATGAGATAACGACGGATGACATACGGATATATCTCGCAATGAAAAAACTTGAAAAGCTTAGTGACAATTCATTGAACAATATACGAAGAACGCTAAGCTCATTTTTCTCATGGACCACAGAGGAAAACATAACTTCCAGAAACCCTACACTGAGAATAAAGGGTATAAGGCAGACAAAGAGGCTAAAGAAGCCCCTGAATGAGGATGAGATGGAAATCCTTCGTCATGGTGCGAAAACCAAGAGGGACAAGGCGATTATAGAATTTCTATTTTCCACAGGATGCCGCGTTTCGGAGATGGTAAATATAAACAGAAATGATATAGATTTATTAAATGGCCAAGTGGATGTATTAGGTAAAGGTCGTAAATACAGAACTGTATATCTATCTTCAAGATGTAAGATTTCATTAGAAGAATATCTGCGTGAACGCAATGACACTTTGGAAGCATTATTCATATCAGATTATTCGGGAATGAAAAACGAGGTGTTCTTTAAGAAAGATATTCATAGAATATCAAGGGGAGCTGTAGAAATTATGCTAAGGAATCTTGGCAGAAGGGTTGGAATAGAGAACGTGCATCCCCATAGGTTCAGAAGGACGGCCGCAACTCTTGCGCTAAAGCGTGGCATGCCTATTGAACAGGTTCAGAAAATGCTGGGACATGAAAGCATTAACACAACTACAATTTACGCCCAATCAAGCAATGACGAAATAAAGACCTCACATGAAAAGTACATTATTTGAGATAAACAGGATATTGTCAATTAATGACAGCTATCAGGCTCCTGAAAAAATAATGAAATTTATTTTGGAAAACGGAGATGAAAAAAGAAAAGTGTTTTCTGAAATGTCGGAACTTTTCAGGTTTGATTTTTCATTCGATTGGTTTCATCAATATTTTGAAGATGAACATGCCGACAGAAAGAACAACAAGCAGGATTTCACGCCGGAATGTATCTCAAAACTTGTTTCCCAAATAATCGGAAGCGATAAAGGGTTTACATACGAACCAGCCGCGGGAACAGGAGGAATGCTAATAAGCAACTGGCACAGGAACAGAATGAAGTCACATCCATTTGACTATAAGCCTAACGAGCATCTGATTATATGCGACGAGTTGTCTGACAAGACAGTTCCTTTCCTCTTGTTCAATTTGTCGATACGAGGAATATCTGGAATCGTATTTCATGGGGACACTATTCATGAACAATACAAGAAAGCATACATTTTAGTGAACAGGCATAATTCCATAACGGAATATTCAGATGTGTATGAATATAATACTACCTAACCCCAAGTTATGCCGACGGCACGGTATATGGGACTGCGGGGAGCACGGCGCACGGCAGGCGACAAGTATAACAGGATTAGCAACCAGCAACGCCGGGTCAGCGTGGTTCGATCCCACGGTGCGCCACGAACCAAAACAAGGCAATATGAAAATCACTATCACAACCGAGGATTCGGTACAGATTCTCGCCGCACTGTACGAAAAGGCGAGGCGGACGGAGGAAGACACCGGAGAAGTGCCGCGCAAGCTCATGCTTACGGCCAAGAAGGTACGCAGACAGATACGGGAAAACCTAAACAGGAGAAGACATGATAAGGACAAACGAAGAGGAAAGGCAGGCGACAAAAGAACGCCTTGCGGAGATAAGACGGTGGCTGATGGAAAACCCGCTGCTGTCAAACCCTACGGCGGACAGGCTGATAAGGGAGAGCAACATACTGAATGTAAGGCTTAAAATGTTAGGAGGATGAACATGGAAAGATACGACAGAATCATCGCTATCGACCCGGACGTGGACAAGTCCGGCGTGGCGGAGTTCAATCTGTCTTCAAAAAAGATGGAAGCCACGACGCTGTGTTTCCCCGACCTGACGGACTACCTCCGGCATGTCAGGCAGAACTTTGCCGGCAAGGGCGAAAAGGTGGCCGTAATAGTGGAAGCCGGATGGATGAACGCCACGAACTGGCACACGGACAGGGTGCGCAGCATAGCCGCGGCAGCCAAGACCGGGCAGAACACGGGGCGAAACCACGAAACGGCACGCAAGATAGCCGAAATGTCAAGGCACTACGGGCTGGAAACAATTGAGGTGAAGCCGCTGCGCAAATGCTGGAAAGGCAGGGACGGGAAGATAACGCATGACGAGCTGAACGGGATGCTGGAAGCGAGCGGGATAACGCCGATGACCGGAAGGACAAACCAGGAAATGCGTGATGCTGTGCTGCTTGCAGTGTTCCATTCAGGCATACCTGTAAGAATGAACTTAAATGAATCTGGAAGGAGGAAGATATGAAATGGCAAACGTAAAGACCGGACTGCTCTATTACAGTTCCGAAACCGACCGATTTAAAAGCGACCTCCGGATCAAGAGGCTGAAGAAAGGAATGGGTTGTGACGGATATGCCGTGTACGAATACATATTGAACGAAATCTACCGGGTAGGAGGCTGTTTCCTTGTGTGGGACGAAAGTACTGCCTTTGACGTAGCCGAGTACTGGGGATTGAAGGAAACCAAGGTGAACGAGATAGTGCGTTACTGTTGTGCTGTGGGGCTCTTTGACAAGGCACTGCTCTCTAATGGGAACGTACTTACTTCACCGTCCATTCAATCAAGATACGTAAGCATGTGTATCAGGGCAAAACGGAAAGAAATCATTATTCCCGAACAATTCGACATTCTTCCGGAAGAATCCAAGATTATTCTGGAAGAATACAGGAAAATTCAGGAAGGTTGCGGCAAAGTAAAGAAAGTATTAAAGAAAGGAAAAGAAAACTCCCTATCGGGAGATAAAGAAAAGTTCCCCCCTCCCGAACTTTTGGACAAGCCTTTGCAGGAATGCTATTCCGAACTGGCGGACAACCGGACGTGGGAGGAAGCGGTAACGATGAACACCCGTAATGCCGGACACAGGGAGTTTACTCCCGAAATGTTCCGGATATTCCTCAAACGCTTCTTTGAGAAGCTGCAGAACGAGGGGGTGTATGCAAAATCGCCCAAGGATGCCATGTCCCACTTTGCGAGGTGGCTGAACATTGAGTTGAACAGACAGAACCATGAAAACAATCGGAACAATTATACAAGCAAGCAGGAGGCAAACGCCTACGCTCTTGACCTGTTGCAGCGACATAAGCGGGAGCTCGAAGAAGGGATGGCTGGCGAAGTGGAAAGACCGTTCTGACGTTGAAAGGGTGTTTGCACCAATTCAGTGGGGCTACACTTTGCAGAATCCTGAAAGGGCCTATATGGCGGACTGCCCTACGCTGATGCAGTATGACGCTCTTTACGGACAAGGCTCATCCGAATTTTGGGTTGAATTGCAAGTATCCGGTATTTTCGGAGCGTCCAGCAGCAGGGAAAAAGGCGTTGCCGACGGGATCAGAATATTCTGCCAATCTTTCGCGGCAGAAACCAAAGGCTTCAAGCTATCGGAACTCATGCTGTTCTTCGCAAGGTACAAGGCCGGACGGTATGACAATTCTTTCGCCAGCTTCGACGCACGGAGAATCGGGAATGCCTTTTTCAAGGAGTTCGTACCGGACCGGAACAGGGAGCTTGACGCCATCAGTCACAGAATGATGCAGAAAGAGATTGAACGGAGGAGGTTTGTACCACCGCAAGGCTATTCTTCGCTGTCATGGTACAACGAGCTAAGACAACGCGCCGGATCAGGTGACGAGGAAGCGCAAAGGCTTTTAGAGCCACCGGCGGACGGACGCCCATCCGCCGCATACGCGAGAAATGCGGAAGCCAGCGAAGAAACGCTGGCCCAATTCAAGAAAGGAGAGCCGGAATACCCGGTGGTCAGGAAATATGAGAAGAAATACTAAAAAATCATATAAATGCCGCAAAACATAAGCCGGAACGCACATAAAACGGCTAAAATACACTTAATTTGCGACAGAAAATAAAGGACTGTTTTCTCATGGATAAATCTATGCTATGACAATTGATTGTTATGGCATACTTTTTCTGTGGGATTTTTTGTATCATGGAGGGATCATTTATGAAAACAGATGCCATTGCAATAGCCAACTATTTTGTGGACAAGTCCATACAAGACAAGACCGCACCCTATCAACTTACATTGCTGCGTCTTGTCAAGTATGTGTACATAGCATACGGATTCGCGCTGGCCGTTCTTAATCGTGTCATAATAGATAAGAGATTCGATGCAGTTGAAGCATGGAAATATGGTCCGGTCATCCCATCCGTATATCATTCATTTAAGCACAATGGGAATAGTCCCATACGTTCTAAATCATCCATTGCAAAAGATGAAGAAGAAAACGGAACCTTACATTTTATAATTCCGGAAGTTAAAGACGAAGACATCAAGATGATTCTTGATTTCGTGTGGAAACGGTATCGCGGAGTATCTACTCCGGATATGATAAATTTGCTGCATAAAGAGAATACGCCATGGGCATATTGCTATCGCGTAGGGAAAAACGTGGAAATTCCGGACGAAATGACCAAGGTTTATTATTCCGCTATTGTTAACAGCAAGCCGAAGCAATGAGTGACATAAAGAAAGTTTTGGATGAAATTCCCAGTATAAAAACAGATGCTTCTGTTGATGTAGACAAGGGATATACTGATGTTCATATTGAACTGGCAAAAGAACAGCTTCGAGAAGCACGGTTGAAAAATGAAGCGCTAGAAGAAGAGAATCGTGGAGACAGCCAAGACCGTGATCAGCGCAAGGATTTTGCCGAACGTATCTATTCATTTGCCGCCATATACATGTTTGGAGTGTTCGTAATACTGTTTTTGTCCGGTACACAAACAACAAATTTCAAACTATCAGACAACGTATTGATAACATTACTTGGCACGACAACCGCAAATGTAATAGGCATTTTAATCATAGTAGTTACATATCTATTTAGTAGGAAAAAGAAATAAATTACATAGAGCATTAATATCCAAGGCGATGCCATCCGGCACCGCCTTTTTCATGCCCGCCCCGAAAGGTAAGCGGGTTTTTTTATGCCGATAAGTGAAATTTACAAAGCTGCGAACAAACATTCAAGAAAAAACATAATCATGAAACCACCTAAAGAAATAATCGAAAGGGCAAGAAGGAACGGCTCGATAGACCGTGCAAGCCTGCTTCTGTCAGCGGCGTACCTGCTGAACACGGAAGCGTCGAACATTGTGGAGGAAGCGTCCGACCTGCTGAAGGAGAACGGGATGCTTCTTGGAGAAATAAGGAGGCTGCACAATGCCTTCACAAGGTCAGCGGACATGTACTTCCGCTGCTTCGCCGACATGATAAGGGAGAGCGGACAAGGGGACGCGTACTTCAAGGACCTTGAAGAGTTCGACAGGTTCTTCAGAAAATGGGCGAAGCTGGAGGAAAGGCCATGACACACGCATCACTCTTTTCCGGAATCGGAGGCGCAGAAATAGCTGCTGAATGGGTTGGCTGGGAAAACTTATTCCACTGCGAGATAAACCCTTTCGGACGCAAGGTCCTTGAATACTGGTATCCAAATTCAATGAGTTATGAAGACATCACGAAAACAGATTTTACAGAATGGCGCGGACGGATCGACGTGCTCACCGCAGGATTCCCATGCCAGCCGTTCAGCCTGGCCGGACAGCGGAAAGGAGCGGACGATGACCGCTACCTCTGGCCGCAGGTTGTCAGAGTTATACGTGAAACCCGGCCCGCTTGGGTCGTTGGAGAAAACGTTGCTGGAATCCTCACGATGGTTCAGCCCGGCGAGGAGGTTGAAGTGGGAAGCGATGTCTCTCTGTTCGGAGAGGGTGACACTAAGAGAGTATCGCTCAGACAGGAATACGTCATCGAAACCGTCTGCCGTGACCTTGAACGAGAAGGTTACGAAGTCCGGCCGTTTGTTATTCCGGCTTGTGCCGTCGGAGCACCCCACAGACGGAACAGGGTGTGGATTGTTGCAAGAAGAATTACTTCCGACTCCGCAGACACAAGGTCTGAAAGCCTGCAATGCGGAAGGGAAGACGGAGTTCATGCCGTTGGAGTTACTTCCTACCCCGACCTCAATAGACAGCGGGAGCGGACGTATCAACAAATCACCGTCACCGGGTGCGAAGGAAAGACCGACACTAGCACTTGCTGGCAGAATGGGACTGTTGCCGACTCCCAATGCAGCGGAAGGCGAGAAATATACAACGAAATACAACCCCAACAGCCAGATGGGCAAAGGGCTTACAGCAATGGCGATGAACGGCTTGCTGCCTACACCACAAATGAGAGATTACAAAGGAGAATGTCACATGTCACAATCTTGCCTGCCGAATACTTTTCAGACTTCCCAACTCAATCCCCTGTTCGTAACGGAAATGATGGGCTTTCCCTCGGACTGGCTGGTATCACCTTTCCAAAATGGAGAGCGGAATCCATAAAGGCATTAGGCAATGCCATAGTCCCGCAGGTTATTTATGAAATATTCAGAGCGATACAGCATGAGGAAGAAGAATCGGAAAAACTATAATATAAACAATCATGGAAACAGAAAACAAGACAGTGAAAGGCTACAAGGGGTTTGACAAAAACCTGAGATGCCGAGATTTTCAGTATGAAATCGGAAAGGAATATGAAACGGAACGTGTAGAGCTGTGCAAGGAAGGATTCCACTTCTGCGAAAACCCTCACGATGTGCTTTCCTACTATTCGGCAGGCAAAGGCAACAGGTTTGCCGTTGTAGAAGCGTCGGAAGTGTCTGACGAGAAAGGGGACGATTCAAAGAGGGTGTCAAAAAGAATCTCCGTCAAGGCGGAGATATCAGTATTCGAGATATGCAGGATAGCCGTGTCGGCATTCTTTGAGAACTTCGGATTCAGAAAGAAGATAGAATCTGCTGATACCAACAACGCCGGGAACTGCGGTGCAGCCAATGCAGGGGACTGCGG
>NZ_JANRHN010000002.1:0-214973 GCF_024733745.1 Bacteroides sp. ET225
ATGCTTACTAAAAACACGTACATCCCGGTTCAACAGGGCAATGAAACCGTATGCTGCGAAACAAAGCCAACTTTGCCGTACTTGAAGGGCTGCCAACCGTATTGCTCAACGACAAGACAAAAATTATCAAGATTTTGGGAAGCGCTTCCAGTGATGGCATCGATGATTTATAACATCCGATCCAAAGCAGGCAAGAGAATAGCTTTAAGGTTGCACACAGAAAACACTGGCAACAGAAGATGTTATGTTTCTGTGCTCAATTTTTAAACGATCAAATGGCGGATCATATCTTTTCGACATATCCGACAGGTATTTCTACTGTAGCAGCCCCCAGCTGTTCGATTCTTACCATAATTTGCGACTTCCCTTCCAACTGCGACATTTCTCCTTCCAACCCGGCCAAAGGACCTTTGATTACACGTATTTTATCTCCTGGATTTAAATGTGCATTGATAAATCTGACAGATTCTTCAGAAAAGTCAAGCATGAACCTGAACTTATCCATTTCGTCATCTGGAATTATGGCAGGCCTTCGCCTGCATCTGTCGAACAAACACCCTGTTACAGCCGGGACATTCCGGATAATTTCCAGTCTGTTGTGCTCACTTGTCCGGACGAAAATTATCATCGGAATAATTACCGTTTTCAGTCTTTTTTTTCTGTCGCTCCATTGTTTCACGACCTCCTGTACCGGCAGATAGTTGGTAATCCCCATTTCATCCAGCCTTTCTGCGGTTTTCTTTTCGTGATGCATTTTCACATACAGCGCATACCAGTGTTCTTCTTTATCCATTATGCTCAGAATTTCTTGAATTTCAATATGGCATAGTCAGATTCCAAAGTCATAGAATGGCTGTCAACACTGATTACATTGAATGTAGTGTTTACGCTGTTTAATCCGTAAGGCTCCAATTGCCACACCTCTGCCGGGACAGAGTTTTCAGGTGAATACGTACTCATGTCTGTCATAGTTATTGTATTTGAAGCCTCGTCATAGTTATATCTCCCCCGAAACGGAGTCAATTCGAATGGCCCTTGTTTCTCTGCGACTTCTACTACCCACAGTTGGATGCTGTAATAAATTCTCTCACATTTGTGAACCTGATTATCCGCTTTGGTTGTAAACTCCAGCAGCTGCCAATGGCCTTCTATGTCCGGATTGATGGCCTCTTTTTGGCATCCGACTAAAACAAGTACACTCGTCAGCAGACAGATAATAGAATAAATTATATGCTTCATGATTGCCTTCTGTAAAAATTAAAAAATAGTTCCGGTTTTCTTTATAGTCAGCATACCTCCGGTTGAGTTTCCCAAATAGTTTCCGCGGTCTAATCCGAGAGCCAGCGATGCACTCCATCCTTTTGCCCATTGGGGCGAATAAGTGGCCTCGTAAAGCGAACTGAACTGTTTGCGCTGCTTGTCGAGCGGATAGTCATAAGTTCCCCAGTGCCTTGCAAAAGAAATCAACATCCGGTAGCTCCATTCGTCTGACGGATTACCGGAAATGCCCAAATGATGCGCTCTGATCCGGTTGCTCCGGAAAGAAATCGAATGGTCGGCATTGTAGAGCGGCCCGGATATTAGCGGATTGCCCATCCCCATTCCCATATATTGCCATCCGCCATAAATATAATGGTTATAATAATTGTCATTGGCACTTATCTGATATTCCGGAAATTGTCCCCAGAATCCGTCATATAACAAAGGGCCGGTCTGGTCTTTGGTTGCAATCCCCTCCCATACGGCAGAGGTGACCCATTTATTTTTAGGGAAAGTAATTTCCAGTCCCAATTGTCCGTCCTTCCATCTTCCATACTCCCAGAACATTTGGGATGTATCCTCGAAATAATGCTCCAGATAGGCACGGAATTTCCAGTTTCCGACGTAATAGTTCAATGCAAAGTTCCAGCTTCCCACATGGTTCCCTTCCACGTTCACCTGTTCTCCTCCTGGTGTATCACTTCCTCCCGTCTGCGGGAAGAAGGCTTTCCAATACGCTTTCAGGTTATGCGGCATTTCAGTGTCCAAAGTTACACTCCCGTCAGCTTCTTTGTAATACCTGCTTCCTCCGAACTGTGCCGCCATCAGAATACCCGTCTCGAATTCCAGCGGAAACCTGTCTTTATTACCGAAACGGAGCATCAATGACTTGCTGTGGTAGAGTACGTTCTCAGTGAAGTATTGCCCCGGATTCACGTAATCCCGCTGCCAGTCGTACTCAGCAAAAGATCCGTAAGCAATATGTCCCTTAAATGCCAGCCAGCCTTTAGTTCCCGGGACATTCCAAAATTCAGGCATTTCAACTCGAATCTGAGGCAATGGGTGTGCGTTAGGGCCTTCTACCATCATGCCGCTGCTCAGAGCCGTATTCTTCTCTAAAGGAAATCCGTCGCGTTCTTTAATGCCTACGCTCAGCGTCAGAACCTTCCATGAGAAATCGGCGTACAACTGCTGTATATTGAATGCTTTTTCGTGATTCACGGTTCCGGCCAAATCTATGCCCGCAGCAATTTTCCAGTTATGCCTCATTCCTTTCTCATAAGCGATTCCGGCGCGCATGTAGCCAGAGTTCGGCTCAACGCTAGACAGTCCGTAGCGGTTGGCAGTAAACCATAGAGGAGCATACGTTCCTCCTCCGGCGGTAGCTCCCAATTCAACTCTATATTTCAAGTCTGCGTCTAATTGAGCATATACAGCGGTTATAAGAAACGCAAATGTAGCCGTTAATATCAGTCTTTTCATCTGGTAATATGCTTGTGTATTTGAATAAGTGAGTAAAAAAAACATGGCTGTTGTTTTTATGATATTCAGTATTACTTTCACTGATTTTCATCTTTTTCCGTCCCTGCTTTCGGATTTTTCATTTCCGCTTTGAATGAATTCCAAAAATCTTCTCCAAAAAGAATCCACACTGATTCACAAATAAAAGCGAGAAATACGAATCCAATTAAAAGGATCATCTTTTTGGGTGAAGAGGGATGCAAAGGGACAGTCGATGGCTCAACAACTGCAAATACAGGTTTAGCCTCTTGTACTTTAGCCTTAGCCAATTGCAGTTGCGTTTCCATCTGACTGTAAACCTCGTAAGCAGCAGTTGCCGCTTTTTGCAACCGTTCACTTTCCGCTTTAACCGACTGCAAAATTATATTCTTGTTAGCGTCCGCAAAATGCGCATATTCTTTTTGTGCTTTTATATAGATAGCTTCCCTTTCTTGAGTTATTCTTTCCAGATAAATACAATCCTGCTGCGCTTTGCGTGTACGATAGTCTGTAATATACCGCTGAAGCTTAGTAATCGCGCTATCTGCAACTAATGCTGTAGCTACAGGATCTTGCAGCTTTACGCTGACAGTTGTCATGCTTGTCTTTTTGTCAGTTTCAGCGTCCAATACTTTCCTCAACATTCTAATGCGTTCGCTTTGCTTTCGTGTCAGTCTGAACGGATCAATTGGCTGATTCTCTTTTTCTTCCGGCTTGTCCTTAAACAAGGAAACAACTCCACCGATAGCTTTCCCAGGTAATCCTATCATATACCCCCACCACGGTTTATTTTGTGTATCCAAATAATCATAAAGACTCATAGAAACACTGTCTTTTGTCATGACAGGCGTTTCCAGCATTTCCAATAAGAAAGGAGTGGTTTTTACTATTTCAGGAAACATATTGAAACTGAGAGCATCTTCTCCCAAGCTGGCAGATCCACTGCTTAAGCCGAACATGGAAGCGATACTGGCCAGCCCTCCTGTATTGTCCAATCCCGATTCCGGTGAAAGCGAAACTTTCACTTCATATTCTTTCGGAAGACTGAAGCCTATGACTAAACCGATAAGAGCACCTATTCCAATTGCTTTATAAATCTTTTTTCTATTGTCCACTAATTTTTTGAACAAAGCAATAAAATCGATTTCCATTATTTCCTGCTGTTTCTTTTCCGTTGTATCGTTTTTCTGTTCCGTCATTTTGATAAATCAATTATTGTTGGGCAAAGATATGATTATTTTTTTATTAGTCAAAGATTGTTACGATATGTACCGCCAGTTCTATTTTATTGAATTCTATTTTTTAAGAGCGTTTAAATTTTGTTCCGCCTCGGTTTGAGAATCGTATGCGAAGATGTTTTTCTGTTTTTACGAGGATGATAGCGGGGAAACAGACCGGAAACAAGTTCAAAAAGGGGCGGATAAAAATACTGAATCGGAAAATTGAAACAGGCTCTTAGATTTCCCATTTTTATTTAAATATTATCTTTTTGATCAAGTTGCTTGTTTGTGATTAGGATTTCATAGACCTTATAAAAATACCGGAGTGATAGTAAAAACACATTGGTATATATATGGTTGTTGTTGCATGATTTAAGATGTTCTTTCATGATAATCCATCTGCTTCTTAGGTTTGCAGTGCTGGCACCTCCTGTTCTCATTGTAACAAAATCCTTCTCAATATATTTTGCAGAAATCTTGTGTATACAGAAAGCCCTAAGCAAAAAATCAAAATCTGCTGCAATTTTAAAAGAGGTGTCATAAAAGCCAATTTTATTTATAGCATTTTTTTTAAGGTAAAGTGAAGGGTGTGCAGGCATTAGCCCGAATCTCATTAATGAGGGGCGAAAAATCTTGGACGAATAGTATCTTACACATTTCTTTAAATTATTGTCATTGACAAAATGTATGTCACCATATACAGCATCGACATCATACTTCTTAAACGTTTTGGCCACTGTTTCTAAAACGTCATCAGATGTAAAGAAATCGTCCGAATTTAAAATGCCAATAATATCACCGGTTGCAAGTGAAATACCTTTATTCATAGCATCATAGATTCCATAGTCTTTCTCTGAAATCCATTTCATTCGCCCATGGAAGTTCCTTTCATATTCTTTTATGATCTCTATAGTTTCATCTTTTGACTTTCCATCAATAATAATATATTCATAATCAGCGTATGTTTGCTGAAACACTGACATGATAGTGCTTCTTAAAGTGGACGCACTATTATATGTTGCCGTAATAATAGATATTTTCATTTCCTCGATTCCCAAGCTATTTTGTAGATATTCATGATTTCATTATACATTTTTTCCCATGAGAATCGTCCTGCATTCTTAAGCCCGTTCTCAATTATTTGTTTTCTTCTCTCATTATCTGATAAGATTGAAAGGCAACGGATAATTTCATTTGTTGTAGTTTCCTTCATCAGCAATGGTGTATCACCGATTACCTCTGGAATAGAAGAGCCGTTGTATGCAATGACAGGGCATCCTGCTTTCTGGGCCTCCAAAATTGGAATGCCAAATCCTTCATATATAGATGGATAAATTAAAGCCAAAGCATAGTTGTAAAGAACATTCAGTTTTGCGTTATTGATATGTCCGGTGCAAAAAACGCGTGATGTATTTTTAAAGTATCTTTTGATAACTTTCTTCTCCTCTTCGTTCAAATGCGCCCCAACGACTACAAGATTTAGTTCACTTCTTGAGATAGCTTGTAATGTAAGTTCAAAGTTTTTGTATTTAGCTCTCGAACCTACAAATAGCACATATTCATGAGATTTATAGGGAAGCGATACATTCTCCTGTTCCGTAGAAGTTAGAACGTGATAGTCTGTAGAAACTCCATTATAAACGACAAATATTCTTTGGGGGTCAATGTTTGGGAAAAATCTTCTCAAATCCTTTTTAGTATTTTCAGAAATGCAGATAATATAGCTTGAATGCAAGATTGCATTTCTTTTCTGCCACGAATGGATAATTCTTTTTATACCGTGATTAAATAATTCATATGTAAAATCATGTACGGTTGTAATATTAATGGCATGAGGATTGTTACAAATCCTATAGTAGGAAGAATGAAATATGAATGGTGAATCATTTTTTATTGTTATTGGAGAATACCTTGAGAAAGGAGTCTTAAGTTTTTTATATAAAACTTGATTACTTGCATTAAAATCCAGATTACTATAAATATTATTATTGGGATAGTTTATACAAGTTATGTGCATTTGTTTTGTGTGTTTAAAACACCGAATAAGAAATTCTTTCCAAACTGTTGATATGCCCCCCGAGCGTTGTAAGGAGAAAATAATGTTGTCAAATACTATATTCATTATGCTTAGGATATTTATTCGAGATGAATTTTTCAATGCAAAAAATAATTAAAGGAACGATTAGAAAGTTGTAAAACAGCATTTTATTGACTATTGCAATATTATCTCTGAATAATTGGAATGGGATCATTCCGCAAACGCAATAGTAATAAGTTTTTGCAAATGCTGTTTTGCCGTTTATTCTAATGGATGTAAGAATGAAACCTAATAAAAACAAAGCAGTACAACTGCCTAGAATGCCAAAATTAGAGATCAATGAAACTAATATATTTGTCGCACCAAATGGACTATCATAGGATATGTTGATTGGCTGTATTAATTCAGCTTTGTCTGGCAGTAAAAAAGACGGTACAAAGTTAATAAAGGAAGTTAAGAAATTAGAGGGAAAAGCTATATAAGGTAAGTCTCCTTTATCAAACATAGATCCAGCACTGATCCATGTCAGTGTCGGTTCAGCAACTCCGATGTACATGATGGCATCTATCGTATAATCGCTATCTCCCAATCTCCAAATTCCTATTCCGAGGAGAAAGATTATAGCAATACTTATTTGCAAAAAGAGTTTTCGGAGTTTGATTTTTTTCTGATCGAGTAAGTAAATGATGTATGCTATTAAAGGAATCATAATATACATTCTGGATCCGAATCCTAACAATATACTTGAAAATTCAAAAATAGAGAATGTAATAAAGAAATTACTCCACTTTGACTGCTTATTTTTAGGTATATTCCGACTATACAAAAAGAAAAATAGAAAAATGGTATTTATTGTTGCTATAGCCCCTATTAATTCTGTGTCATAATCAATTTGATAACCTTGGAATAAGTTTTGCCGATTAGTTATGATCATATATTGTCCTGCTACCCAGAATGGAGATGCAAATAAAAATAAATCTTTGTTGGATATATAATGTATGTCTGAAACAATGTTTTTTTTCCGCATATATTTAAATGGAAGTATTGCTCCAATAATGAATGAGATGCAAAATATGGTTATTATGATGGCGTAAGTTGGAATGAAATGCGGGCTAAAATATTGGTAGAGAAAACTCATTCCAGGAAATGTTGCAAATAATTGCATTGATACCACACAAGGTGGAAGTACCAAATAATACAAAAAGCCGAAAAGGAATAAAGGTATATGATACAATGGTTTATAACTCATATTTTCCGTATAATAGTTATTTTATTTTTCTGAATAAAGCCAATGTGGCTTCAAATGAATATTCGGATAAAAACAACTCTCTCGAAGACTTGTTGAATGAAGATGTTTTTTCATATAAAGAAGAAATTGTTTTAATGAACTCTTCGTTGGTTTGACATAAATAGAAAATCGGGGCATTCAGTTTATAGCCTTCGAACGCCTCTTTCGTTCCAATAATTGTTTTGCCATACATAAGTGCTTCAGCTGTTTTCACCTTCATTCCTCCTCCTGTGAATATAGGCATGACTACCAATTGCGCATTTTGGTAATAAGGTGAAAGGTCTTCAGCATTGCTTATAATTTCCACCTTTTCTTTAACGCCAGCAGGTACTTGAAGCAAATTCATATTTCGCCCAACTATTTTAAGTTTGACAGATATTGCAGGAAGAACTTCTTTCATGAACCACTGTATCCCTACGATATTGGGTTGAAAATAACTACCAACAAATAAAATATATTTATCACCATTTTGACCGTATAACCGCGTTGTTTTATCTTCAATGCTGATAGGAATGCACAACTCTGGTTTCCGTTGGTAGAGATTGGTTATAAGTTGCGAATCCCTTTCATTTAACGCGATGAGTGTATCTGCATATTTGCATGCCTGCCGTTCACATTTGAAAGCCCATTTCGAATATAAACTACGTTTAATCCCTTTATATATAGAGTTAATGTACATGTATTCGCAATTATGAAAGAAGCAAATGATCTTAATCTTTGGTGAAACTTGTCTAAGAATTTTAGCAAAGCTTCCCAATAAAGATGAGTCAATAAATGCGTAATTGCAGTTTTTATTGAGAATTATATGTTTGACGCGCTGAATATCTATGCAATCAATACCGCCCATATATCCAAAACATAACTGTTCGGCTCTGGAAAGGAGCAATCTTCCCCTTTTTTTATCTATGATTTTATATTCAAACAGATTGTCAAAGATTTGTTCTAGAGACTTTCGGTTTCTTTGGGAACACACTGTACCCCCTAGCATTTCGCCATAATATCTTGTGATAAAAATAATGTTGTTCATCGATATTGTTTGATGATTGATTTATGTTATGGGCAAGAGCATTAGATTTTCTTCATGAAAATGATTATCTCGTAATAATATATACTTATCGGCTTTGTCTATTTTTATCTTTACGAATTATATATTTCAAAAACACCCTTATCTTTTGCCTCCAGTAGTTGGTTTTTATCTCGTCATTATGAATGTGAAATAAAAGGAGTCTAGTTAAGCATGTAATAAAATAAATGATATTGCATATCTCATAATAAATAAATCCGTATCTTTTCGTCAGATAAAGTTTTCTTCCCTGCAGATAAAGCATCTCTCTTTTCTCTTTTAAAGAGAAACTTTGTCCTTCCAAGTGTATAATATGCGCTTGCGGAACATTTATTACAAGACTGTTTTCTTGTTTTGCAATAAAACACAGGTAACTTTCCTCAAAGTACATGAAAAAATCTTTGTCGAAACCATTGATGGATTCAAAAAGTTCTTTTCTTATAAAAAGGTCGGCTCCTGTTATATATTCTACGCTTATGGGATTCTCTGAATAATTAAAATATGAAACATCCTTAAACAAAAAGGTTTTTCCACTAAAAAGGTTATACAATTCAAATTTTATCCCAGGAGCGATAGTAAAATGGGAATGTGTGGGTTTGAGGTCTTTGGTATAAAGATTTCCTCCGCAAATTCCGACGTCATGATTATTTTCTATAAACTGGAACAGAATAAAAATTGCGTTATTAATTAAAAATGTATCCGGATTCAAGAAGAAAAGGTACTTACCTTTTGCATGTTTTGCTCCTAGATTATTAGCTTTTCCGAAACCAAGATTAGTTTCAGATTGTATATACCTTATTCTGCTATCTGTTTTTAATATTGAATGATCATTGGATGATGCATTATCAACCACTATGATCTCAAACGATATATATTGAGTCTTCTCATATATACTTTTTATGCAATCAAGAATCAATAATTCTGTATTGTAGTTAACAATAATGATAGAAACATCCATGAATTTTATTATTTAGAGATGTGGCCTTTGTCAAAAGGGATATGTTTGATTATATATTCCCAAGACAACCGATGAGAATCATAATTGTCATATACGTTGATGTTGGCATTGCCATATATAATTTGCTGAAGCTTATCTGCCAGTTCTTTATGATCATTAATACCAACCGTAGTGCCATATTTGTTATTTTCAATGAGGTCAAGACAAGCACCTACAGGTGTTGAAATAATATAATTTTTAAATCGTTTTGCCTCATTGAGCACTAAAGCATAACTCTCAAAGTCAGATGTCAGGACAAAAACTTTAGCTTGATTATAATATTCCCAAAGAGTTTTTTTGTCATATATTGCCCCTGTAAACAGAATATTCTTTTTTTTATGCGGATACTTTTCAAAAAATTGATCAATATATAGTTGAAAATGATTTTCTATAGGACCTATCATACACACTGTCCAATCTTTTAAATCTGTTTTCTCGAGAGCTTTAAGAAACATTTCTGTGTTCTTTTGGGCGGTTCCTAATCGCCCAACTGTAATTATCATGTTCTTTTTTTCTGAAAATGAAAGCTCTTTTATATTGAGTTCTTTCAATGATTGTTCGTCAAAGCCATTAGGCATTAAAATAAGCTTATCTTTGAAATTAAAGAAAAAGGATTGGCTTTTTTGTAGTTTTTGAAATGCTTCTGTCGTTTCACAAGAAACTAAGTCCAATCTTTGTATATACTTGGAATATAAGCATCTATAGAGTTTGTCATGTTTGGTCGTACTATTTTCGATTTCGTAAGGATTAATGTCCATCTTTACATAAGCATACCCTTTAGGGTTTAGTAATTTGTATAATATAACAATTAGAGCAGTCATGGGAGTATTATGAAACCTCATGAGGCAATCTATTTCTTTCGCATGTTTTAACAAATATATTGCTAGGTTTAAGTCCTTTATATTGATATTGTTTTTATCGCCATAACATTTGACAGGCAGCAGCCTTACATTCTTATAAAAGGCAGGAAACACTTGGTCGGGATTTTTTTGAGGATAAACAATTGTAACAGAATAGTCATATAATATACCGAGATAATATGGGACTAAAAAAACATCTTTCCCAAAATGAAATTCTTCGAAATCGTAAAAAAGTAGAGTAAGATTTTTTTTCATTTCTTTGTTCCTTTGAAAATAGGTTTGATATTAAACTTCATCAGCTTTAGAACGAGAGGGAGTATAAGTAGCAATAAAATTCCATTAAACAAAAGTTGCAGAAATGTCGAATGGAGTTTTATGCTGTAGTTGAAAAAGCATATCAGTGCTGTTGTCGCGGTCAATATGCATAGGTAGCAACCTATTTTTTTTATAGTTTCATTCATAGATATCGGCATGAATCTGCACATTATTACTGCCGCAGATAAATGCCCGAGAAAGAGAGAAACTGGAAATATATAGTACGTCAATGATCTATATAGGCAAAGATTGAGCATGAGTACAATAATTTGCGTTGTTATCCCTAAGAAGGCGTATACTTTTCCCTTTGCTGCAGACAACAAGGACATACCGAATATCAGATATAAAATAACTCCGATAAAAGCCATCCCAAATAGTTGTGTAAGTGTTATTATAACTGATAACTCATTCAGTGACATGTTTCCTCTCAGAAAGAAAAACTTACATAATGGGGCCGCCCCGCCTATTAACATGGGAATGGTTAAGATGAGGATTAAAAAACACGTTTTTATGAAGTCATTTAATGAAGATTGATAGGTCCTAAAATCATTCTTTGAAAAATATTTTGCTAAAGTTGGCACCATAATTGTGGTCAACACACTGCTTAATACATTTTGAAGTACTATTGTAAATTGCCTAGAATAATCAAGTGAAGAAATTATGCCCGGTCCTAATTTTCCGGCCAACCATTTTTCCCCTAATGTGTTGCATTGGCCTATAAAATAGGGGAAAAAGAAAGGCAATGAGTAAATTATAAAGTCCCTTATCAAACTCCATTTTATTGGCAAAATATGTGTCTTGATTTGTGGGCATGTTTTATTGACGAAATAAAAGCAAGTAATGAATAAACAAATATAAGATATGTATTGAGATACAGCTAATGAATAGATACCAATGCTTGGTGCTAAAAAAGCGATTATCCCTAAGCTAGCCAAACCTGTGATGGCACCCACAATTTCTGGTAAATAATAAACCTCAAAAGAATTTAGCAAACTAATTCCCAAAGTTGTCATTTGATTTATGAAGAATGTCGGTAGCATTATGAGGAATAAACAGCAGAAGAGAGATGTTTCTTTTTCTGTCGGAGAAGTGAGTATGTTTTGTGCAACATGAGTTGTTAATAAAGCAGTAAAAACAGAAACGACAATTGTGACAACTATAACAAATCCTACCAACGATCCTGTTTTTGAGAGTGCTGCTTCTTCTCCGTTTTTTTCTTTGATGAAGACAAATTTGGCCCTAAAAGTTTCGTTTATTGGCCCCCATATTGCAGCTCCGAGTGATGCTAAAAAAGTTGTAACTAGTATCCACACATCTCTTTCTACAGTTACTCCAAAGAACTTGGCCGATAGAGTCAATGTAAGAATAGAAATAAATATTCTAATGACACGCAGAATAAACAGGATGAAAGTGGTTTTGGAAGTACTTGCCATTTATGTGTTCTGGAAATAACTATTAAAATTAGGCATGAGATTTGTTTAAAGATATCGTTGAATCTTGTAAAGTTTCGGAGTCTTGGATCATAAATACTTTATTCGCAATATAAGGTGATCTTTAATTGAGGGAATTAAAAGTCTTATAGATATATGTTAAGAATCGATTACTTCTGGCAATGCTTCGCCGTTACCTGTCCCATATCCGCATCAAGAGATAACTCTCGAAGGCAGGACATGCAAGGTAAGCGGTTCTCTCCTAAAATAGTACAAAGTTAGGCTTTTCCCGTGAAAAGCGCAAAAGCGGATGACGGAATTTGAGCGTCACTCCATCTTTTCTTGTTAAAATGAGCGGAATATACAAATACTGCATGGAGCTTAGGAGGAATTGAACACGAATGCGAAGCAACAGGGCTATCTGCGTGACGTTTTTCGTCAGCGCATAATGAATCCCGACATACACGCCGCGGAATCCCCAAAAAGAAGGATCTATCTGATTGAAAGGAAATGGCAGTAAGGCTTTGTTTGCCCTACCGCCATTTCTGTATTTGGGTTTGATAGAAAAAAATTCAAGCTGTCTAACCCTCCGGCTATTGGAAGAAGATGTCGTCAAGGCGGCTGTTATGCTCCTCTTCTATTTCTGTCAGACGGTCTTTGCATGGGTCGAAATCGCCGGGGATGTCAAACGTTTCATCCTCCGAGTAGCCCAGCGTCTTGTCGGCAAACACCTTCTGCATGTAAATGCCCCACACAGGCAACGCCATAGAAGCTCCCTGACCGTCACGCATCCAGTCGAAATGAATGTCACGCTCTTCGCCTCCAACCCAACAGCCGGACACGAGCGACGGCGTGAAGCCCATAAACCATCCGTCTGAGTTGCGGTTTGTGGTTCCGGTCTTGCCGCCCATATCCGCCTTAATGCCATAGAGCCGGCGCACGCGGCCTCCTGTTCCTTCATTTATCACGGCACGGAGCATCACAAGCATCTTGTAGGAGGTTGACTCGCTGATCACTTCATTTATCTGAGGCGTGAACGTAGAGATTACATTCCCGTCATTGTCTTCAATACGCGTAACAAACAGCGGAGCGGTGCGGATGCCTTTGTTCACGAATGCCGTATAAGCGCTCACCATCTCTCCTACGGAAATCTCGCAAGGACCCAGACAAAGCGAAACGGTCGGCTGGACATCCTTGTTCAGCACGCCGAACGAATGGATCAGACGGGCAAGGTCATACGGGCTGAGCTTGCTCATCAGGTAGGCGGAAATCCAGTTGTTCGAGTTGGCAAGCCCCCACTTCAGGGTCACCATCTCTCCGTAGTGCTTCTTCGAACTGTTGCGCGGCGACCAGGCACGGCCGTTCTCGTCAAACAATGTCTGCTCTACGTTGCGCACTTCGTCACAGGGAGAGAAACCGTTTTCCATTGCCAGCGAATAGACGAAAGGCTTCACGGTAGACCCGATCTGACGTCTTCCGACCATCGCCATGTCATACTGGAAATAGTTGTAGTTAGGTCCGCCCACGTATGCCTTTACATGGCCGGTCAGCGGATCCATCGACATAAATCCGGTACGCAGGAAATGTTTGTAATACTTGATGGAGTCCAGCGGAGTCATGGTGGTATCCCTGTCGCCGTCCCATGAGAACACGGTCATCTCGTGAGGAGTGTTGAAAGCCTTCGTGATTTCAGCCTCGCTGTATCCGGCAGCTTTCATGGTGCGGTAACGGTCGCTCTGACGCACAGAACGCATCAAGATCTGCTCCACCTCGGCCGGCGTCAGCTCGTTGGTGTAGGGAGCTGTCTTGCGGCCTTTCTTCTCCTTGAAGAACCTTGGCTGGAGGTATTTCGCCACATGCTCATACACGGCCTCTTCGGCATAGCGCTGCATACGGGAATTGATGGTGGTATATATCTTCAGCCCGTCTACATAGATATTGTAGTTCGTGCCATCCTTCTTCTTGTTCTTCGCGCACCAGCCGTAAAGCGGGTTGGTTTCCCAGGCGATGGAGTCCTCATAATAAGCCTGCATCTGCCAGCCGCGGTATTTGCTGCGGTCGGGCTTCTTGGCGGTCATTATGCCGCGCAGGTACTCGCGGAAATAAGTGGCCAGCCCGTCCTTATGGTCAACCGGCTGGAACTTCAACACCAGCGGCAATGCCTGAAGCGAATCGCACTCGGCCGCGGAGAGATAGCCAGCCTTGCGCATCTGGTCGAGCACTACATTGCGGCGTCCGCGCGCACGTTCGTTGAAACGGCGCGGATTGTAGAGCGAGGGATTCTTGCACATTCCTATCAGCGTAGCGGCCTCCTCAATCTTCAGGCTCTTCGGATCTTTTCCGAAATACGTCTTCGCCGCAGTCTTGATGCCTACGGCATTGTTGAGAAAGTCAAACTTGTTGAGATACATGGTGAGAATTTCCTCCTTCGTGTAATAGCGTTCCAGCTTCACGGCAATCACCCATTCGATCGGCTTCTGCAGCAGACGCTCCATCACGTTGTCGGCCGTGGGCGAATAAAACTGCTTGGCAAGCTGCTGGGTAATCGTACTTCCTCCGCCGGCGTGCTTCTGCATGAGGATGCCCCGCTTCACCACCGCACGCAGAAAGGCGCGGGCGTCAATTCCCGAATGCTGGTCGAAACGGACATCTTCCGTAGCGATGAGCGCATGCACCAGATGGGGAGAAAGATCGTTATAGCCCACATACACACGGTTTTCCTTGCTGAGCGACCACGTTCCGAGCAACTGCCCGTCTTCCGACAGGATCTGTGTGGCGAATTTCAGGTTCGGGTTCTCCAGCTCCTCGACAGGAGGGACATATCCGATCTTCCCTTTTGAGATGGCTGTAAAGACAATGGCCACCGCAGCGATTACGAGCGCAAGAACCGCCCAAAGTATAATGATAAAAGTCTTTCTCATATTCTGATTAAAAACAAATTCTTTTTTATAAACTGCAAATTTAGGGAAAATCATCGGATTTTTCCAAGAATCCTTTTCAAAAATTGAAGCGGGACACAAAAGGGACGTTCAACGCACTGCACAACAGCCTCTTGCAGCCCGATACAGGACATATACGGGACACGAAAGGCTGTCGACACCTTATATAAAAGAAAGAAATAAAGAAACCCCTACCCTTGCTCTTTTAACAGCCACAATTCCCCATCCGCCGAGGACCCACGACAAACTACAGCGTTTTCAGCTTCTCCGCACACGTACAGGCAGCCTGCGGAAAGCCTCAAAATTCACCGCGTAAAAAATAAATTCTTTCCCATCATCTTCACCAATCTTTCCCATCATCTTCATTCAAATGACGGCTTATTTTCAGCCCCCTCCCGAAAACTCCGGAAAACAGATGGTTTTTTCTATTTTTTTCCCTACCTTTGAACTCCGATATTTATAACAGCATTAAAAAGCTTAATATGGAAAATAGAAGTTTAGTCACGATTGCCAGCCACACGAAAGAGAAAATCCTCTACCTGCTGGAAATGGCAAAAGAATTCGAAAAGAAACCCAACCGCCATCTGCTTGACGGGAAAATAGTTGCAACGCTTTTCTTCGAACCTTCAACACGCACGCGGCTGAGTTTTGAAACGGCGGCAAACCGCCTCGGAGCAAAGGTCATCGGATTTACAGACCCTAAGGTTACCAGTTCGTCGAAGGGAGAAACGCTGAAAGACACCATCATGATGGTGAGCAACTATGCGGACATCATCGTGATGCGGCATTTCCTGGAAGGCGCGGCAAGATATGCGAGCGAAGTGGCACCGGTGCCTATCGTAAACGCGGGCGACGGAGCCAACCAGCACCCTTCGCAGACCATGCTCGACCTCTATTCCATATACAAGACACAGGGCACGCTGGAAAACCTGAACATCTATCTGGTGGGTGACCTGAAATACGGACGCACCGTACACTCGCTCCTGCTGGCCATGCGCCACTTCAATCCGACATTCCACTTCATCGCGCCCAACGAGCTGCGGATGCCCGACGAATACAAGCTGTTCTGCAAGGAGAACGGCATACAGTTTGAAGAGCACAAGGAGTTTACGGAAGAAATCATAGCCGACGCAGACATCCTTTACATGACACGCGTGCAGCGCGAACGGTTCACCGACCTGATGGAGTATGAACGGGTGAAGGACGTATATATCCTGCGCAACAAGATGCTGGAGCACACACGCCCGAACCTGCGCATCCTGCATCCGCTGCCCCGCGTGAACGAAATCGCATACGACGTGGACGACAACCCGAAAGCCTACTACTTCCAGCAGGCGAAAAACGGACTTTACGCGCGCGAGGCAATCCTCTGCGACGTGCTGGGCATCACCCTCGACGAAGTGAAGGCTGACACCGAAAAGCTATAACGAGAACATCAAATCTGACCAGATTATTCACTTATCCATCCTATGAACATGAACGAGAAAAAAGAACTGCAGGTGGCCGCGCTGAAAAACGGTACGGTCATCGACCACATACCTTCGGACAAACTGTTTACAGTGGTGTCGCTTCTCCATCTGGAAGACGTGACTGCAAACATCACCATCGGAAACAACTTTGAGAGCAAGAAGCTCGGAAAGAAGGGCATCATCAAGATTGCCGACCGCTTCTTCAGCTCGGACGAAATCAACCGGCTCTCCGTCGTGGCTCCGAACATCGTGCTGAACATCATCAAGGATTACGAAGTGGTGGAGAAAAAGGCGGTGATCATGCCCGACGAACTGAAAGGCATCGTGAAATGCAACAACCCGAAGTGCATCACCAACAACGAACCCATGCAGACATGGTTCCACCTGGTGGACAAAGAAAAGGGCCTGCTGAAATGCCACTACTGCGAAAAGGAACAGTCGAAAGACAACATCAAGCTGCTGTAGCCATGAAGCAGGACTGGAAACCGGGAACAATGATCTATCCTTTGCCGGCGGTGCTGGTGAGCTGCGGAAGCTGCGAAGAAGAATACAACATACTTACCGTGGCATGGACGGGAACGCTGTGCACCAACCCGCCCATGTGCTATATCTCGGTCAGACCCGAACGGCATTCCTACCCCATACTGAAGAAAAACATGGAGTTTGTCATCAACCTGACCACAAAGGATATGGCATACGCAACCGACTGGTGCGGCGTGCGCTCGGGAAAAGACTACAACAAGTTCCACGAAATGAAGCTCACGCCGGGAAAGGCGGCAATGGTAAGCGCACCCATCATCGAAGAGTCGCCGCTGTGCATTGAATGCCGGGTAAAAGAAATCCTTTCGCTCGGTTCGCACGACATGTTCATCGCCGATGTGGTGAACGTGAAGGCCGACGACAAATACCTGAACTCGGAAACGGGAAAGTTTGAACTGGCCGACTCGGGGCTGCTTGTCTATGTCCACGGAGGATACTACGAACTGGGCAAGAAGACAGGCAAGTTCGGCTGGTCGGTAGAAAAGAAAAAATAGCCTATGTGGAAGAGTCTGACTCTCATCATCTTCTGTGCGGGAATGCTGATTGCGGAAACCTTGCAGGCACAACGCATTTCCACACCGATGGTGACCCTCAAGAAACCACGCTTCAACGTGGGAGTAAGAGCGGGGTTCAACTCTTCCATGTTTTTTACCGACCGTTTCACCATCAACGGAGAAGGGCTGGAAGGAATGCAGAACAACTACAAAGTGGGCTACTTCGCATCCGTCTTCTGCCGCTTCAACATGAAGAAGCACCACTTCATCCAGCCGGAGATTTCGTACAACGTACTGCTGGGAAGTATCTCAATCCCCTATACGCTTGCAAACTCTTCGCTGATCGAAGAAAGCGCGCTCATCAAAAGCCGGGCGACGACAATCGACATCCCTCTGCTCTACGGCTATAAATTTGTCGACATTCATCCCTACGGAATGGCTTTCATGGCAGGGCCGAAAGTGGGATGGGTATGGAAAGAGCATTGCGAGAACACGTATTCAGGTTTCTATCAGAAAGGCATACACGAAACGGTGGGACCGGTAAGATACAGTGCCGTAGCCGCATTCGCCGTCAACATATCAAACATATTCATCGACTTCAGATACGAGGTCGGGCTGCACAATGTGACCGAATCAATCGGATACGACAGCTCTGCCACCGAGGAGCCGTATAACCAGGCAGAAATAAAGATAAAGCGGAGATTGAACGTACTGAGCTTTTCAGTCGGAATCATTTTCTGACAATTCAAATCCAAAAAACATTTATAATCATGAAAAAAGACGACGCTATTTTTGACATCATCGAAAAAGAGCACCAGCGGCAGTTGAAGGGTATCGAACTGATCGCTTCGGAGAATTTTGTAAGCGACCAGGTCATGCAGGCCATGGGATCGTGCCTGACCAACAAATATGCAGAAGGCTATCCGGGCAAACGCTACTACGGAGGATGCGAAGTGGTAGACCAGAGCGAACAGCTGGCCATCGACCGCCTGAAACAGATTTTCGGCGCAGAATGGGCCAACGTACAGCCCCACTCGGGCGCACAGGCTAATGCCGCTGTGTTCCTAGCCGTACTGAATCCGGGCGACAAGTTCATGGGACTGAACCTGGCACACGGAGGACATCTTTCGCACGGCTCGGCCGTAAACACATCCGGCATTCTCTACACGCCGTGCGAATACAACCTGAACAAAGAAACCGGACGGGTAGACTACGACCAGATGGAAGAAATCGCCCTGCGCGAACGCCCGAAACTGATTGTAGGAGGCGGATCGGCCTACTCGCGCGAATGGGACTACAGGCGTATGCGTGAAATCGCCGACAAGGTGGGCGCGCTGCTCATGATCGACATGGCTCATCCTGCCGGTCTGATTGCTGCCGGACTGCTCGACAATCCGGTAAAATATGCGCACATCGTGACTTCTACCACACACAAGACGCTTCGCGGTCCGCGCGGAGGTGTCATCATGATGGGCAAAGACTTCCCCAATCCATGGGGAAAGAAAACGCCGAAAGGTGAAATCAAGATGATGTCGCAGCTGCTCGACTCTGCCGTATTCCCCGGCATACAGGGAGGCCCGCTCGAGCATGTCATCGCAGCCAAAGCTGTAGCATTCTACGAATGTCTGCAACCGGAATACAAGGAATACCAGAAACAGGTGCAGAAGAACGCGCGCGTATTGGCACAGGCGCTGATGGACAGAGGGTTCACCATCGTATCGGGCGGCACGGACAACCACTCAATGCTGGTAGACCTCCGCACAAAATATCCGGATCTGACCGGGAAGGTGGCAGAAAAAGCGCTGGTAAGCGCAGACATCACGGTCAACAAGAATATGGTTCCGTTTGATACCCGTTCGGCATTCCAGACTTCCGGCATCCGGCTGGGAACTCCCGCAATCACTACCCGCGGAGCCAAAGAGGACTTGATGTATGAAATCGCCGAAATGATCGAAACGGTTCTCTCGAATGTAGACAACGAGGAAATAATTTCTTCAGTTCGTCACCGTGTGAACGAAACAATGAAGGGCTATCCGTTGTTTGCATACTAGAAAACAGCTTAACTAAAATAAGAAAACATTATGAACAAAATGACTTCAATGGCTATCCTACTGAGCGGATGCTTGGTGCTTAGCGGATGTGGAATGACAAACACTGGTAAAGGCGGACTGATTGGTGCAGGCAGCGGCGCCGCACTGGGAGCTGCACTCGGCGGCATATTCGGACACGGCAAAGGAGCGGCAATCGGTGCTGCCGTAGGCGGTGCTGTCGGTGCAGGCGCAGGCGTGCTGATCGGCAAGAAAATGGACAAGGCAGCAGCCGAAGCTGAAAAGATTGAAGGGGCACAAGTGGAAATGGTTACGGACAACAACAACCTGCAAGCCGTAAAGGTAACTTTTGACTCCGGCATTCTTTTCCCTACAAGCAGCGCCACACTCAGCTCATCGGCCAAAGCCGCATTGAGCAAGTTTGCCAACAATGTGCTCAACCAGAACCGCGACATGGACGTATCCATCTACGGATATACCGACAATACGGGATGGAAAAACTCAACGGCAGAACAGAGCGCACAGAAGAATCTGAACCTCTCGCAGGAACGCGCACAGAGCGTATCAAGCTACCTGCTGGGATGCGGCGTTTCTCCCAACCAGCTGAAATCTGTAGAGGGAATGGGCGAAGCCAACCCGGTTGCTGACAACTCGACTGAAGCCGGACGGCAGGAAAACCGCCGCGTTGAAGTTTTCATGTATGCCAGCCAGCAGATGATCCAGCAAGCAGAAGCCGGCACTCTGCAATAAAAGACTTTGCCGCAGAAGGCGACAGAGGCGAACATACGCGCCTCCCGCTTTCTGCGGCAATCTCATGTATCAAGAATCAGAGGATCCTTCTCCTTTCAGAATAGGAAGTGTAATCCGAAACTTTACGGCAAGCACACGCGCAAGAAAGACGGTTGTTCCGCCTATTATCTGCGACACATACGACTCCAGACCTTCTATCAGGCAAATCCAATAGACCAGACCGCCTATCACGCAAGCCATGGCATAAATCTCCTTGCGGAAAATCAGCGGAATCTCATTGATAAAGATGTCACGCAGCACACCGCCGGCAGCACCTGTTATGCTTCCCATCATGATCGCGATCCAGAAAGGATACCCCAACGAATAGGCCTTGCTGAAACCTACTACGGTGAACAGAGCCAGACCGATGGTGTCAAAAATGAAGAAGGTGTTGTTCAGCCGGATAACATAACGCCCGAAGAGTATCACAAAGCCCATCGCAAGGGCCGTACAGATAAGATACATCGGATCAATCATCCACGCCGGTGTCACGTCAAGCAACAAGTCGCGTATCGTTCCGCCACCGATGGCCGTAACCAGTCCCACGACATATGCGCCGAACCAGTCGAACCGCTTGGCAGAAGCCAGCCGGATGCCGCTGATGGCAAAAGCAAACGTCCCGACAAAATCGAGAATCGTTACAAACGAAGGAATGTGAAAAAAGTCCATATATTCAAATTACTGTTTTTTTACTGCTCATTTCTGCCTGCGCCACCTCCGGCTGTCCGACCGCGGATGCGGAATTTTCCGGCACAGCCGCACGCAGCCATGCAATTCGCCCGCAAAGATAATCATAAATCAAATATACAACAGATTTTGGTTTCCATTTATCACGCGCCAATGCCAGCCGCACAATACCAATAATCACCAATAAACTACCAAATATGACCATTCGGCCGCCAATGTCGGCTCCGATCTTTGCAAGAAAGAAATATAAATGTAAATTTGTGCATTCAAGAATCACAAAATTTACAGCCAATGAAAAACATCGCCTTATTAAGCGGGGCAGCGGCATTAGTGTTCCTGACAGGAGCATGCCAGAACAGGAAAGATGTGCGGACCCCAAAGTACAACATCGTCTACATCATGACAGACGACCACACGGCTCAAATGATGAGCTGCTACGGTTCGCCTTATGCCGAAACGCCCAATCTCGACCGCATCGCCAACGAAGGCGTGCGATTCACGAACAGCTTCGTAGCCAACTCACTGAGCGGCCCCAGCCGTGCATGTATGCTTACAGGAAAGCACTCGTGCGCAAACAAATTCTATGACAACACGACCTGCGTATTCGACAGTTCGCAGCAAACCTTCCCCAAGCTCCTGCAAAAAGCGGGATACCAAACAGCCGTCATCGGCAAATGGCACCTGGAGAGTCTTCCGTCAGGGTTCGACTATTGGGAAGTCGTGCCGGGACAAGGAAGCTATTACAACCCGGACTTCATAACGCAAGACAACGATACAATCCAGAAGCATGGCTACATAACAAACCTGATCACTGATGACGCCATCGACTGGATGGAAAACAAAAGGGACAAGGACAGGCCGTTCTGCCTGCTGATCCACCACAAGGCAATCCACAGAAACTGGATGGCCGACACCTGCAACCTGGCTTTATACGAAGACAAGACTTTCCCTCTGCCCGATAACTTCTACGATGACTATGAAGGACGTCCCGCAGCGGCTGCACAGGAAATGAGCATAGTCAAAGACATGGATCTGATCTATGACCTGAAAATGCTCCGTCCCGACAAGAACAGCATCCTGAAAGCGACCTATGAATCGTTTCTGGGACGCATGGACAAAGCACAGCGCGCAGCCTGGGACAAGTTCTACGATCCGATTATCAAAGATTTCTACAAACAGAACCTCTCGGGAAAGGAACTTGCCAACTGGAAGTACCAGCGGTATATGCGCGACTATATGAAAACCGTCAAATCACTTGACGACAATGTGGGGCGTGTGCTTGACTATCTCGAAAAAAACGGACTGCTGGAAAACACGTTGGTTGTCTACACTTCCGACCAAGGGTTCTATATGGGCGAGCACGGATGGTTCGACAAACGCTTCATGTATGAAGAGTCAATGCATACCCCGCTGATTATGAGGCTTCCGAAAGACTTTACACGCAAAGGGGACATCACGGAACTGGTGCAGAACATTGACTACGCTCCTACTTTCCTCGAACTGGCAGGCGCTCCCGTTCCGGAAGACATTCAGGGTGAATCGTTGCTTCCGCTGCTGAAAGGAGAAAAGCCCGAAAACTGGCGCAAGGCACTGTATTACCATTTCTATGAGTACCCTGCAGAACATATGGTGAAACGCCATTACGGTGTACGGACAGAACGCTACAAACTCATCCATTTCTACAATGACATCGACTGGTGGGAACTGTATGATCTGGCAAAGGATTCATCAGAAATGCACAACCTTTACGGACAGAAGGAATACGAACCGATTGCAAACGAACTGAAAGAAGAGCTGAAACGCTTGCAGGAACAATACAATGACCCGGTCCGCTTTTCTCCCGACAGGGACAAGGAGTAACCTTGACCTGAAGCGATATTCTTCTGAATGAGTCCCAAAGCGAAAGCCGGCATTCAGAGCCATCAACCTGGCCGAATGCCGGCTTTCGCCTGCTTTTTCCCCAACCAGCCTCAGAGCCTGAATTTTCTGGTCAAGCAATATTATACCCAGATTCTTAAGCCGGCAAAAGACATCCCTATACAGGTCACTCCTTGCCTTTGGCAAACTGCTCCTTATACTCCGTAGGCGTGCATCCTGTATACTGCTTGAATGTGGTACTGAAATAGCGCGCAGTAGAAAATCCCGTAACATCTGCTATTTCTGCAAAAGACATGTCGGTAGTCTTTATCAGCACAATTGCCTTTTCCAGCTTGATCTTGTTGATATAGTCGTTCAGCCCCATTCCGGCAACAGCCTTCAGCTTGTTGTACAAAGAAGTGCGGCTCAAGCCGATTTCCTGACAGATGAAAGGGACTCCCAGCTCCGGATTGTTGAGGTTTTCGTTGATAGTCTTGTTCAGTTTCAGCAGGAAATTCTCATCAACGGCACTGAATGCCGCCTCTTTAGGCTCCGGCAGAAATGCAGACTGCGAATACCTCTGCCTGATGTCTTCCTTAAGCTTCAGCTTGCTTCTCAGTATTTCAAGCAATGTTTCCACCTCAAAAGGCTTCGGGACATAGGCGTTGGCTCCCATCTTATAGCCCGCCTGCAAGCTCTGCTCTTCGTTGCGGGCGGTCAGAAGCACAACAGGAATATGGCTGTAATCAATATTCGACTTGATATACCTGCAAAGCTCATACCCGTTCATTTTAGGCATCATGATGTCGCTGACCACAATGTCCGGAAGATATTTCTTTAAAATCTTCACAGCTTTCTCACCGTCGGAAGCCGAATAGACCTCCTTGAAACAGCCCGCCAGCGATTCCTTCAAGAAATCAAGCAGTTCATCGCTGTCATCAACAACCAGCACCGTATATTTCTTCGTATCGATGCTGCTTTCATTATTGCTCACCAGCTTTTCTTCCGTGTCATTGAACAGTTCGTTAAGATAAGGCTTGGACTCACACGAAACCTTTTCCGGCTGCAAGTCAGAAGGCAGTTCAAAATAGAATGTGGCTCCTTTCCCCACATTGTCAGAAGCGCCGATTTTTCCCTTGTGAAGCTCCACAAGAACTTTGGCGTAAGACAGTCCGATTCCTGTACCCGTACGTTCCTCGTTCCCCTGATAGAATCTGACAAAAAGTTTGTTCAAATCAACGCCTTGCAACCCCATTCCTTCATCAGACACAGAAATGCGCACCTTTCCGTCCTCCGCCAGTCGTGAAGCCACCCGGATCGTGCCTCCTTCCGGACTGTGCTTGATGGCGTTCATCAGGAAATTGGTCAGAACGATTGTACACTTCTCCTTGTCAAAGCAAACGGCCCGGATCTGGGGATCGAGTTCCGTAACAATTTGAATCCCTCTTGCCTTTCCTTCATCGTAAAAGTCGCCGACCGTATTTTCAATCCATTCGTTCATCGGATAAAGCTCGAAGTGCATGTTGCTTGTCCCGGTTTCCATCTTCCGCAAGTCAAGCACCATATCTATCAGTTCCTTCATCTTCTCCGACTGGCGATAGATTCTGCCAAGAGGAAGGAAATCAGGATTCTGAGGCGACATGTTTTGCAGAATCCGCTTCAAGGGGGCATGAATCAGAGTCAAAGGAGTACGCAGCTCATGACTGATATTGATAAGGAAACGCACTTTCTGCTCATAAATATCTTTTTCTTTTTCTTTCATCGCAAGTTTCAGCCGGTTGGTCTTTTTCCGGTAATACATTCCCGAAACCGCAAAAATCAAAGCAATCAGCAGCAAAGGGGCAACCAGTTTGAACACCCATGTCCGATACCAGGGAGGAAGCGCATCAACGGTAAGCAGCAGTCTTGGATCCGTCCACTCTCCGTTCTGTCTGTTGCAGGAAACGAAAATCTTATGCTCTCCCGGAGGCAGCAGACGCAGGCTTATCTCCGGGCTGGCAGACTCAAAGTTCTGTATTCCGTCAGCGTTCTGCATCGTAAGTCTGTACAGCCTTTCTCTGAAAATATCTTTCTCTTCAGACATGACAAACAGCGACAAGGCCTTGCTTCCCCAAGGATAATTGACATGCGGATTTCCGTCCCAGCTGATATTCTTTATCGGAACCCCATCTATCTGTACGCCGGTCAGCCTTATCAAAGGCTTGTCGGTTTCGTCAAACGAGAAGAAACGGCTTATATGCAGCAGTCCCCTGATACCGCCCAAGTAGATGTCGCCGTCATTGTCACGCAGCATCGGCTTTCCCAGGTATTCATTATGCGCCACTCCGTCGGACTCCCCCAACATGGAAAAACGTTTTTCCTTCAGAAAATAAACATAAAGATTATTGTTCGCGCCGATCCATAAGCGGTCCGAGCCGTCGCGTATCACACTGTTCACTCCCCGGAAAGCCTCAGCGTACACGTCTTCCGGATGTTTGCCGGCAATATCAAAGCGGATGATTTTTCCGTTTGAACCGATCCAGACATTCCCCTCTCCGTCCAGCGATGCGGAATTGATTATTTCTGTCGAAGGAAAGTCCGACAAACATTCCATCTTATCTCCGCCAACGGCCAGACGGTAAAGGTTTCTGTTGTCACGCATATACGTATAACCGCCCTCCTGTCCGACCGGGAGCAAGCTTCCGCCCACATAAGGCAGTTCCGGAGAAACGATCTTCCCGATGCGCCCGGTCCTGACATCGTACCGGTAAATGCGACGCCCGAACATCAGGATATTGCCTTCCGACTCATTGAACAGATTCAAAGTCTGCCTTTTGTAAAGGAGCAGCCTGTTTATTTCACTGTCAGACATTTTCAAAGGCTCCAGATTCCCGCTATCCATATCAAACAAGAAGAATCCCCGGGTATAAAGAGAAAGCAGAAGCTTTCCTCCGCCAAACTCAGCAATAGAAGCCACTTTTGCATAGCGGGTTTCCGGATAATGAGTAAAGGTATACGTCCGCGTGTCAAGCCGGTTGATTCCTTCCCCGTCAGTACCAATCCATATATAAGGCGAACCCGGCTTCTGATACAGGCACAGTACGGTAGGATTGCTCAGCCCGTACGGACTCCCCAAAGGAACGTCTGTAAAAGTACAGACCATGCTCCTTTTGATATTGATGACACCGTTGCGTACACTCCCGGCCCAGATGGCGTTATTGCTGTCTTTATACAACACTTTTATTGATGTGCCGGGAAACGAGCGCTCGTCAGCCTGACGGTGAGTCAGGATATTCACGCTGCCTGTTTCCGGATCCAGAATATTGATTCCACCTCCGTCCGTACCTATCCAAAGCAGCGAATCCTGCTTTACGAGCGAAAGTATGACGTTACTGCTCATATCCGAATTCACCGTATTATAAAAACCTGTCCGCTTCCCGGACAACTTGTCGAAGCACGACAGCCCGTGATTATACGTAGCAATCCAGACACGTTCCCCATCAACAAGCATGGCCGACACTTCTTTCGAGCAGTCATAGGGAGCTTTTGTGAAGGTCTTGGCATTCATGTCAAGAATGAAGACTCCTTCATCCATGTTCTTGCACAGCAGAAGTTGGGACGAGAGGGGAACCATACCGTCTATCCGAAGCCGTTTCTTTGTTTTCAGTTCCGCAACCGGAACCGCGCAATGCGCCTTTGCATCGTAACGGTAGACGATATCTTTTCCGCCCAGGTACAAGATATCATCAGCAAGGCACGCGGAAAAGGCTGTCACCGTACGTCCTTCCGAATCAGCAACTGTCCGGAAACAGTCGTCCTGTCTGTTATAAATACATACTCCGCCTGGCGTAAGCACCCAAAGATTCTCCTCTTTGTCAGCAAGTATGTCCCATATCATATTTTCAGGCAAAGAATTTTCCGGCTCAGCATGAACGTATGACTTCATCGTCCCTCCATCGTAACGATACAGCCCCTTGGGTGTTCCTATCCACACATAACTGTTAGGCTCCTTGTAAATGCAGTTCACTTCGGAAAGAGGGACTGCCCCGTCGGAAATGGGCTGGAATACATAATGAACGGCATCAAGCGCAAAAGCCGGGCAGCCCCCAAGGACTATCATTATACAGATAAAAATATCTTTCAGAACTTTTTTCATTTTTATGTTTTTCGTAAGTCTAAATACAAAGTTAAAAGTTTTTTATCAAAATCCAAACGTACCGGAATATAAAGAGGAGAAATGCGGCACTCCAGAAACAAAAGCTGCTTTCAATATCATCCGCAAGCACTTCCATTTTTATCCGCCCGGAACAAATAACCAAATTTTGAAGTTTAAATGACTTTATTTGGAATGCTCCTGCCTCTATTAGCAATATTTTTGTTGAGCATAAAATTCAAACAATGTTAAAATTTAAGCTATGGAAAGTATGAGAAAGAAACTTGCAGTTTTCTTCTTAGTACCGCTGCTCGGGATGCTTGGAGCCATCGACGCTTTTGCCCAGCAGAAGGTAGTTTCCGGACAAGTGACCGATGAAACAAATTTCGGCATTCCGGGAGTAAATGTACAAGTAAAAGGCACAAAAACCGGAGTAATAACCGATCTGGACGGAAATTATTCGATAGAAGTGCCAAGTAACAAATCTGTTCTTGTCTTTTCTTTCATCGGGTATGCGACACAGGAAGTGCCCGTAAAGAACCAGACAAAAATCAATGTTCTTTTAAAGGAGGATTCCCAGACATTGGACGAAGTAGTCGTTGTCGGTATGGGTACCCAGAAACGCAACACGATTACCGCAGCCGTGGCAACTGTAGATCAGGAAGCGATTGTAAACCGTCCGGTAACCGACCTGACCAGCGCGCTGCAAGGTAACGTAGCCGGATTGAACTTCGCTTCGGATGCGGCCGCTGACGGTGTAGGCGGTGAAGTCGGTGCAGAGATCAAATTCAACATCCGCGGTATCGGTTCTATCAATGGAGGTGAGCCTTATGTGCTGGTCGACGGTGTTGAACAAAGCATGCAGAACGTAAACCCTTCCGACATTGAAAGTATTTCTGTCTTGAAGGATGCCTCTGCAGCCGCTGTTTACGGTGCCCGCGCTGCATACGGTGTGGTTCTGGTAACCACAAAAAGCGGAAAAAGCGGAAAGGCGCGTGTGACCTACCGCGGTTCTGTCGGATTCAGTTCGGCCATCAACATGCCTAAGAGCATGAACTCCCTGGATTTCGCCAACTACATAAACGAGATCCGTGACAATACGGGACAGACAGCACTCTTCTCCGACGAAACAATAGCAAGAATACAAGGATTCATGCAGAATCCCTATTCTGCCGAGTTTCCAGGCATTGACATCAACCAGGCAGGCGACGGATGGGCTTCTACTTATTATAATCAGTATGCCAATACAGACTGGTTCGACTATTACTTTAAAAACAATGCACTGCGCCACTCGCACAACCTGAACATTTCAGGCGGAACAGACAAAGTAACCTACTATTTAGGTATGGGATATACTTATCAGGAAGGTTTGATGGATCATGTGGATGACAATTTGAGCAAATACAATGTCAATGCCAAATTGCAGTTCAAGGCCAACGACTGGCTGAAGTTCAACTTCAACAACAATGCTACGGTGAATATAATCAAACGACCGATGGCAAACCAGACAATCTTTTACGGAACAATCGCCGACCGCTACCCGACTCAGGTAACGCAGCTTCCTGCAGAACGGAACAACCTGCCTACGTGGAACGAAATGCTCTACATGGAAAATACAAGATATAACCAGAACCGCATTTCTGACGCAATGTCTATCTCAGCCACAATCACACCGCTGGAAGGATGGGACATCGTCGGAGAAATGAAGATGCGTCTGGATGTTGAAAACAACGACCTTGAAATGGGCTTTCCGAAAACAGTTCTGCCGAACGGTACGATACAGACTATTACGGGTAACAGACAAGGATATCAGTACCCGGGAATGACATGGAGAAACACACAGTTCGGCTCTTATACAAAAGGCAATGTGTTCAACTATTACCTGTCGCCCAGCATTTCTTCTTCATATACCCACCAGTGGGGCGACCACTACTTCAAGGCAATGGCCGGTTTCCAGTGGGAAGTGCAGAACAACTCGAACGGCTATACCTATAAGGACGGCATGATGAGCGAAGACATCTTCTCGTTTGCCAATGCAAACGGAGTGCTGTATGCCGGAGACAACAGAGAACACTGGGCTACAATGGGAGCGTTTGCACGACTGAACTGGAACTGGAGAAACATCTATTTCCTTGAATTCAGCGGACGCTATGACGGCTCTTCACGTTTTGCTCCGGGGCATCGCTGGGGATTCTTCCCTTCGTTCTCCGCAGGATACGACATTGCACGCACTGACTATTTCAAGAATCTCAACTTGCCGATCTCTCAATTGAAAGTACGCGTTTCATACGGACGTCTGGGTAACCAGAACGGAGCGGGACTATACGATTACCTCGGCACAATGGTATTGAATGCAGCGCACCAGAACGCATGGCTCCTGCCAGGTGCAGCCGACGGAAGCATCGCCAAAGGAACCATCGCAATGACTCCTGCCATGATAAGTCCTTTCATCACCTGGGAAAAGGTTGACAACGCAAACTTAGGTCTGGACCTTACACTGCTTGATGACCGGCTGACTCTTACTGCCGACATTTACCAGCGTACAACCCGCGACATGATCGGACCGGCAGAAGCGATCCCCTCAATCAGCGGTATCATTCCGGACGACCGCGCCAAAGTCAACAACGCAACTTTGAGAAACAGAGGTTGGGAACTTTCCGTACACTGGCAAGACCAGCTGGCATGCGGATTCAGCTATGGCGTGGGATTCAACGTATTCGACTATAAGGCGGTAGTCACCGAATACAATAATCCGGAAGGATTGATATACAACAACCACACAGGTCTTGACCGGAACAAGGGATATTATAAAGGCATGGACATCGGTGAAATCTGGGGATATGCAGCAGACGACCTGTTCATGACCAACCGTGAAGTGGACGAATACTTGAAAACTACTGACCTGTCGTTCTTCAAATCCAATACCCAATGGGAACGCGGCGACCTGAAATTCATCGATTCAAACGGTGACGGCAAGGTAGATCCGGGAAAAGGAACACTGGCGGACCACGGAGATTTGCAGATTATCGGAAATACCACTCCACGATATTCGTTCGGTATCAACCTGAATCTCGGATACAAGGGCTTTGAAGTATCTACCCTGCTGCAAGGTGTCGCAAAACGCGACTTCCCGATGGCCGGAAGTACGTACCTGTTTGGAGGAAGAAACTATTTTGAAGAACACCTCAACCACTTCAGCCCGGAAAATCCGAACGGATACCTTCCGCGTCTGACAGACGCTTCGACCGGAGGCGGTGACATTGACTGGAAAGTCAACACCGGATACAATACGACAAGATATTTGCTGAATGCGGCTTATATGCGTATGAAGAACCTGACAATCTCTTATACGTTCCAGAAGAACGTCACGAAATATCTTGGATTGGAGAACCTGAAAGTTTATTTCACTTGCGACAACCTGTTCACCATCGACAAGCTGCCCAACGCATTTGACCCAGAAACGCTGAACCAGGTCAACACATGGGCAGGAGGAAGCAACGAACAGGCTCCGGGACTTACTTCAGCCCTGACTCAGAACGGTAACGGTAAAGTTTATCCGATGAACCGCAACTTTGTATTTGGAATTGATTTAACTTTCTAATTGAAAACAAGATGAAAAAGACACTGATAATATCACTCATTGCGGCAAGTGCAATGGCTACGACATCATGCTCCGATTTTCTCGACAGGCTGCCAATGACCGAGCCGAACAACGAAACATATCTGTCTACCGAAAATCAGGTACGCAGCTATATCAACGGACTGTACATGGCGATACCGACATTCAACCAATACGGACTGGGGGTGCGCGCTGAAGAAAAGAACAGCGACAACATCCTTGCCGAGCAGTATGACGAACGCCTCAACGGAGAGTTCACCAATTTCAGCGGAGCCAGCGACTGGTCTACAGGATATCAGAACCTGCGCGACGTGAACTATTTCTTTCACTACTATACGGTCAGTGAAGATGAAGAAAACGATAACCTGCGTTCGCTCCGCGGAGAAGCTCATTTCCTGAGAGCCTACTGGCATTTCTATCTGCTGAAAAGATTCGGGAACATTCCGCTGATGGATGCGTTCTGGGATGAAAACGCAACAATTGAAGGACTGCAGATTCCGCAGAAACCGCGCAATGAGGTGGCCAAGTTTATCCTGCAAGATCTCACCACGGCAAAAGGACTGCTGCACGGCAGAAGCGAATACAAGGGATTGCGGATCAACAAAGAGGCCGCGATGATTCTTGCCATGAACGTTGCCCTTTATGAAGGATCGTGGGAAAAATACCATGCGAACGACGCTTTTGCAGCTCAGACAAACGAGTCGGAATATTTCTTCAACCAGGTAATCACCTGGGGAGATGAACTGTTCCAGGCGGGCATCACGCTCAACACCAAAGATACCGATCCGTTCGGTGCCACGACTCCTGCCGACGCGTTTGCGCACATGTTCAACCAGAAGGACTACAGCAATGTGCCCGAAGCCGTTTTCTGGAAGAAATATTCGATGGCAGAAGGTGTATACAACAGCGTAGTTCCCTCATTGGCTGGCGGCATCGTTGATACGGACGGGGCGGCAGGCCTGTCTAAATCGCTTGTAGACAACTACCTGAATGCAGACGGAACATTCATCAACCCGACAGATGCAAAGTACAAGGACTTCAACGTGATGTTCGAAAACCGCGACCCGCGCCTGACGGAAACAGTGATGAGCACCGGACACAAGTTCAGATCAGCCACCATAACTCGCCCGATGTGCGTGAAGGAATTCATCCAAGACGCCACAACGGATGAAGAAAAGCAATCGAACGCGGAAATTCTTTCGCCTTATCTGAACGGTGACGGCAACGGACGCAACCTGACCGGATTCCATACCGCATTGGGAGTTGACACGACCTACACAAGAGATTCGTTCTGGGATACGGGACTCGTTATCTTCCGCTATTCCGAAGCACTGCTCGCATATGCAGAAGCGGCTGAAGAACTGAAGAAATGTGATGACACCGTTTTGGAGAAGACGCTGAAACTGTTGCGTGAACGCGCAGGAGTAACTTATGTGAAGCCGAACGATATGGGCAAAGACCCTCATTTCTCAGACTTTGGCTACGAGCTGACGCCGAACATGCAGGAAATAAGACGCGAACGCCGCTCAGAACTTGCACTCCAAGGCTTCCGCCTGGATGACCTGATGCGCTGGAAAGGCGAAAAGCTGATCGTAAACCAAAGAGGACGCGGCGCATATTTAGGCCATGACGGTGTTTTATACAAATCGTTCAACACAAGCGACACTGAAACCGCCAACGCGCTGGGAAGACTGCTGACCGATGTAAACGGATGGCTCGACCCACTGCAAGGACGTTTGCCCAACGGATATCAGTTCCATGCAGACAGAGATTATCTGATGCCGATTTCTCCGGACGAACTGGCACTGAACAAACAGTTGAAGCAAAACCCTAACTGGTAATCATATGCTGAAAGTCAATTCAAATCAGATTTAAGAAAAAGAAACTATGAAACATTCATTTATCAACTATATGTGCGGAGCTTTTTCCTTACTCCTTTCAGCGGGACTGGCAGGATGCGAGGACACATACAAAGTGGCTCCGCTGGCAGAAGTTGTCGACCTGACTATGACGGTAGACAACAACAATCTGGCCATGGGCGAAACCATGTATATTACCTTTGACGTTACGGACAAAGAAAGCCAAACCGCCAACGAAGAATTCGACATCAAGCTGAACGTGACAGCCAACGGACTGGAAGATGCCACTACCCTGTTCGAGAATTTTCCGTCAGCAATTGTCTTCGGCAAAGGCGAATCCTCCAAAACAATCTCAATCCCGGTCAAGAAAGAAGGAATCTCCGGTTCCTATGCCGTCAATCTGAACGCTTTCGCACGCGGATATACAATAGGCAATGCTTCGCAGAGCGTACAGGTGGCCGACTACCACTATACGACAATCTCTCTGAAGAACAATGCGGACAATGAGGTCAGAGAAAACCAGACATTTACACTGGTGGCTTCGGTCAATGTGCCCGTGAAAGAAGACGTTACCGTTAAAGTAACTCCGGGGACAGGACTGAAAGACAAGGTTGACGAGATGCCTTCCCAACTGGTAATTCTTGCCGGAAGCAGTACGGCCGAAAGCGACCCGATCACAATGGAAAGCGACCCGAAAACAACGGAAGACGAAACGTTCGACATTAACTTTGAAACAAACTCGCAGACTTATCCGCTGAGCGCAGGCCGGTTGAAGATTACCAAAATCGACATTCACAAAGGAATGGGTACACAGATTATGGACGAACGCTGGCTGTATGAAGACGCGGATGAAATGTATGTTTCAGAAGCCCGGCAGAAAGATATAGAAGCCTGGGGACCGTCACAGAGCTACAGACTCATGCATGAAGGCGATCCGCATCCCAACGCCGGCAAGGTGCTGCCCGAAGGAAAATGGAAATTTTACAGAGCATACGAATTCCATAATGTGGCTTTCTGCAAAAAGCCGACAAAGACCAATGACGGAAGTTGGACAAATGAAGATTATCCGCAAGGATTCGCAGATCAGAACACACAGGCTGTAGAAACAGGAGGTGCTGTCGACAACGCAAGATATACATGGATTACGTCTGAAGGATATCTGCGGATGATAACCTTGAAAGAACAGACAAAATCCAAACGCAACCAGCAAACCTTTAATTTCGGAACGTCTGCACTGTATGCAAACAAATTTAATTCGAACAACACCAACAACCATAATTACGCGCCCCAGAATATACGTATCTATCCGGGCATGCGCATTGAAGTAAGAGCACGTATCCGTGGCGCCAAGGCCAGAATGTTGCCGGGCATATGGCTTCAGGGAAACCAGGCACAGGGAGGAGATAACCCATGGGTCGTTTGGCCTGCTTACGGCGAAATCGACGTGATGGAAAACAATACACTCGCTAATGCCAATACTGTGGAACAGACATTCCACGTGGGAACAATCGTTGACAACAAACATTACAACCCCACAATCGACGCTAAAAGAGTCGGATTCAGCGGCACAGTAGACCAGTTCAATATCTATTGGACAGAATGGCTCGACAACGAAACGGTTACTATGGGTATCAACGGAATAGAAACCATCCGCATTACAAAAGCAGAGGTTGAAAAGAACGGGTATCAGTGGCCGTTCACAGACCAGATAAACGATGAAGGCCTGCATCTGCTGCTTACCATGATGTTCTTGGGCAAGGTAGCTCCAAACGATTCCGAATCTGCGGCATACGCCGGCATCACATACCAGGATGCCAGAACTTCACAATACAGCGGTGCCGACTCTCCGATTCCAAGAATGGAAATCGACTGGGTAAGATTCTACACCGACAACACCTACAACACGCACGGGAAGCAATTCAATCCCATAATTCTGTACTAATCAGACCAGGCGGACAATCTTGACTCAGCATCAGGAAATGCAGAAAGGCTGTCCGCCTTTTTAACCTTACTGAATCAATGACAAGAAAACAGTTTAACAGCATATTGTTCGCAGGACTGGCTTTGCCGCTCCTTCTGTCATGCGGAAACGACAAGCCGCCGACGGAAAGCTGCATATTGCCGAAACCTGTGGCAATGGAACAAGATCATGGAAAAGGCTTCACATTCTCCGGCAGCACAAGCATTGCGGTAGAAAATGAAGCACAGGCCGCAGCGGCACGGAATTTTGCCGAACTGTTCGCTCAATCTGCCGGATTCACGCCCAAAGTCGATGTGGGGAACAAGGAAAAGGGCGATATCAGCCTTGTCACAGACAAATCGCTCGCACCGGAAGCCTACACGATGAACGTCACTCCGAAAAAGATTGAAATCAAGTCGGCGGACACGGCCGGATTCTTCTATGCGCTTCAGTCGCTGCGTCTGTCGCTGCCTCCGGCAATTGACGGAAACAGACAGGTGGAAGCAAACTGGACCGTACCGCCCATGAAAATAGACGACAAGCCCCGTTTCGCCTATCGCGGACTGATGCTGGATGTGGCACGGTTTTTCATGCCGAAAGATGAGGTGATCAAACTCATCGACTGTATGGCCATGCTGAAACTCAACAAACTGCATATGCATTTGTCGGATGACACCGGATGGAGGCTCGAAATCAAACGGTATCCCAAACTGACAGAAGTGGGCGCATGGCGCGTGGACCGCGGCGAACAGCCGTTCTATGCAAGACGCAACCAGCAGCCGGGAGAAAAGACTCCGGTCGGCGGATTCTATACGCAGAACGAGATGAAAGAAATCATCGCTTACGCAGCCGAACGGCAGATTGAGGTGATTCCGGAAATCGACGTGCCGGCTCATTCATGCGCTGCACTTGCCGCTTACCCCGAACTCGCCTGTCCGGTTGTAAAGACACCCATCACGGTTCTGCCCGGACTGGGAGGAAAGCACCCGTCAATCATCTATTGTGCAGGAAAAGAAGAAACATTCAGGTTTCTCGAAGGAGTAATCGACGAGCTGGCAGATCTCTTCCCTTCGCAATACATTCACATGGGCGGCGACGAAGCGGCCAAGACGTACTGGGAACAGTGCCCGCTCTGCCAGGAACGGATGCGCCGGGAGAAACTGGCAAACGAAGAAGACCTGCAAGGCTACTTCATGGGCCGGCTTAACGAGTATATCCGGAGCAAAGGAAAGACAATGATGGGATGGGACGAGCTGACAAACAGCAAGGTTCCGGAAGGCACGGTCGTTTTCGGCTGGCAAGGATACGGAAAAGCTGCGCTGAAAGCTGCCGAAGAAGGACATCCTTTCATCATGGCTCCTGCACGCGTGCTTTATCTGATCCGCTACCAGGGACCGCAATGGTTTGAGCCGACCACCTATTTCGGCAACAACACATTGAAGGATGTATACAACTTTGAACCTGTACAGAAAGACTGGAAGCCTGAATACAAGGATCTGCTGAAAGGAATACAGGCATGCATGTGGACTGAGTTCTGCTACAAGCCCTCGGACGTTACTTACCTGACCTTCCCCCGCCTGGCTGCCGCAGCAGAAGTGGCCTGGTCGCCCGAAGGCTCCAAAGACTGGGAAGCTTTCCAGAAAGCACTCGACAACTACCTTGCGCATCTGGACGCGAAAGGCATCGTCTATGCAAAATCGATGTTCAACATCCAGCATAAGGTAACTCCGCTGGACGGAAAACTCAACATCAAACTGGAATGCGAACGCACGGATGTGGAAATCCGCTATACCGTCGACGGAACAGAACCTGCTGCGGAATCTCCCCTATTCAAGGATTCTCTGCTGACAGACAAGGCGATGACATTGAAGTGCGCAACCTTCAAAGACGGAAAGCAGATGGGCAAGACACTTGAACTGCCGCTGCTGCGCAACAAGGCTACCGGAAAGAAAGTGATCAGCAGCAACCCTCAGACAGCGCTGCTGACTAACGGAGTGAGAGGAAGCCTGCGCCAGTCGGACTTTGAATGGTGTACATGGGACAAGCTCGAACAAAGTTCGTTCACCGTGGATCTCGGCCAGACGGAAACAATCGGCAAAGTGACGCTGGGATGCCTGACAAACTACGGAATGGCTGTCCACAAGCCGAAAAAGATTACGCTGGAACTCTCGGAAGACAACCGACGCTTCACGGAAGCCGGCAAAAAGACATTTGACAAAGACGAAATCTTCAAGGAAGGAAACTACATTGAAGACATCGCATTCGACGTGAAAGGAAAACAGGCGAGATACGTGCGCATCAAGACGGAAGGATACGGCAAGTGCATTCCCGAACACTATATGCGGCCGGGACAGCCTGCACGCTATTATTTTGACGAACTGACAGTTGAATAAATAACCTTACAAACGATATTGATATGAAAAAGTTTAAACACCTGATGAATGCCGGACTTTTAGGCAGTGTGATCGCACTGGGTTCTTGTTCGGAAGAAAAGATAATCGACCTCAATACGGGAGGCGAAGGAAGCAGCTCTCAGGCAGAAGCTGTGGACTGCACCGTAAACGCCACAATCAAGTCACTCAAGACTTTTGAAACACGCGCGAACTGGCAGAACGAAGCATACGCATGGAACGCACAGGATGCCTTCACCGTATGGGAACAGAAAGAAGGCGCAGGATACAACTTCACAATCAGCACGGGATACGACGGATCTGCACCTGCGGCTACAGCGGAATTTGCAGGAAAGATGCCTTTGGTTGACGGCCATAAACTGGTGGCAGTCTATCCCTTCAAGGAGGCAAGCACATTCGATGAAATCGCCACATTTGCTATCCCCGCAGAATGCACGCAGGCTGCAGGCAATGCAGAACTTGGCACCTACTCTTTCATGGTGGCCACCACGAACGTAACGGACGGCGCGATTCCCGACCTCGAATTTGCTCCGCTGACAGCCACGCTTCAGTTCGACCTGAAGAACGTTGCGAAAGAAGACTTGAAGGTCCGCCGCATCACTGTTGAAAGCAACGGCGAGGTATTTCCCGGCGCAATGAAGATCAACGGCAACGGTGAAGTGGAAAGCGTATCAGACATGCGCAAAAGCCTTTCGCTGAACATGAGCGACCAGACTGTCGCTCCCAATGCGTCGCTGAACGGCTACTTGAATATCATTCCAACGCAGTATAATGCCGATGCAAACAAAATAAACGGAGAAACAGGCATATCCCTGAAAGCTACAGTCGTAAACTCGAAGGATGAAGAGCAGGTAATCACAATCCTGAGCAATGTCGCCCTGAAAGACATGAATGAAAAGACGGGCATGGACATGGAAGCGTCCGCCTATCAGTTTGCAGCAGGCAAGAGATACAAAATCACTTGCGAACTCGACAACTTCCGCATTCCGGAAGAGGGATATGTTGCCGACGAAGAAGGCAATGCCACCATCTACAACCTGGACGGACTCATCAAATGGAGTGCCGACGAAGCCGCAAAATCCAAGACCGTCACTCTAATGGCCGTTCCGGGCGACGAAGACTCCTGGACTAAGGAAGTCGACTTTGAAGGAAAAGAATGGAAAGCCATCGACTCCTTCGCAGGAACATTCAACGGAAACGGATTCACATTCAAAAACATGAAGGGCTGTTTCGCCAAGACAAACGGGGGAACAATCAAGGACCTTACATTCGAAAACGCGACAATCAGCACTGCGGAAAGCTCTTCGGCCGGACTGATACTTACCAACAACGGAACGCTGGAAAACATTACGATATCAAATATCAACATGAATGTTTCTGCCAACACCGCCGGAGCCTTGGCCGCATCCAACAGCGGAACGGTTGCCGGATGTACACTTGAATCGGGAACAATCAATATAACGGTTTCAGCCGACGGAATGGCAGGAGGACTGATTGGCAACACCACAGGCAACATCACCGATTGCAAAGTCGGAAAGTCAGATGTAAGCTTATCGGTTGATTGCAGTAACTACAAGGTAAATGTAGGCGGACTTCTAGGACAAACGCCCAACGCTGCGGGCAAGCAACAAATAACAAATTCATCCGTCAGTTCCAGCGTCACCGTTTCTACAACAGGAACAACGCCAAACCCCAATATAGGCGGACTTGTAGGATGGCTTGCATCAGGCTCAATCAGCGCAAGCAGCGCGTCAGCAACCTTTGATGTAGCAATGGGAAGCATCGGCGGCCTGGTGGGACAGATACAATCTCCGAATCCGGGCAGCATCACGCTGTGCTATGCTTCCGGCAGTCTGAACATAAAGGAGGGAGGCTTCTCAAGCTCCAACGTAGGAGGATTGATCGGAAAGACATTTAATACAAAAGTAAAGATCAGTTCCTGCTATACAACATTCACACTCCCGGAAACAGCAAACAAGCTGGGCGGCATACAGGGAGATTGCGGAGGAGCAAATGCACCCGCATATACAGCTTGTTTCTACACGCAGGAAGGAGTTGCAGCCATAAACAATCCGGTCAATACGGAAATTCCTGCATTGAAAGACCTTGCCCCCATTTCAACAGCGGACTTGAAAGGAAAAGCAAACGAAATGAACGCTGCCGCCTCCACAGCCGGATGCACGGCATATCAGTTTGCTGAAAACAGTTCGGACACTGAACCGCTGATTATCAAAGCCGCAGAATAATTTCAATAGGTTCACCAATACTTCCCCAAGAGGCCGCAGAGAGCGCAGGGAGCAAAAATTCTCCCTCCATCTCCGGGGCCTCTTTTTATTTGCCCCTCCTCTTCGAGGCTTCCCCAAGAAGAAGACAGCGGGAACGAAAACATCCGCGGAATGTACTCTATCCCCAGCCTGAGGATGTGTATCTTTAAGCTGAAGACATGCATCTCCATCCAGAAGATGTATATCTCCAGGCTATAGATAAAGAAAATGTCCGTCCTTCCGCATATCAGCAGCCTGCATTTCTCATTCAACCAGCCGGAAAGAAAGACGGAAACCGGCCCGCCGGAATGCACATAACACCGGAAAAGCACAAAGACAAAAAAGACAAAAAAGCACAGGGTACACCGTCCGCGTCGGATGGATTTCCCTGTGCTTTCTTGTCTTTACGGCAGCCTGAGAGCGAGGTTACTCACAGGCACTGATACGCAGCTTATAAGCCATCGGAGTTTCCGGCACCCGGTATTTGGGCAACGTATCCACGTCACGTCCGCAGCTCGCATTGCCTATGCCCCGTATCGCCGCATCCAGATGAAGCACGATATAAGGCCTTTCGCGCAGCTCCCAAACATGTTTGCCGTTCATCAGATCGGCATCCGTATAGCGCAGCGCAGAGAACGACACATTGCCTTCCGTACGGATACATATACCCTTGCCGCTAGCGTCGGTCAAGGTCAGTTCACGCAAGCCCTCACGGTTGCCCATAGACTGAGGCTTCATATACTCTTCGACCATTCCGTCAACCGTAGCCGAATAACGGCCTACAAAACAAGCGTCTTTCCGGTCAACATAATTCTCCCACGGTCCGAGAGCATAATAGTTCACATTGCTCATCGTCGAATCAATGCCGCAAACCAAACCAGCGCGGCGCAAATCAGCCGTGTGCGGCACGAAGCGGACATCCACATCAAACGATCCTCCCGGAACGAAAGTGTAGACAATCTCCGTATCGCACAACTTTCCGGTGCGTGAAGTACGGACAACCACAGTTTTGCCTTTCTTCACCGCTTCACATGTTCCGACAGAATCCAGTCCGTTGGAAGTATCCTTGAACAAATCGTTTTCAATCCAGCGATGGTTGTCGTACACGAATCCTTCGCCCCCGCTGATTATACGCTTCCCGTTCATCACAAGCGCAGTCATGCGTCCCGTCGCCTTGTCAAATACAGCTTCGATTCTTTCGTTCTTCACCGCTATCTTTCCGCCATCGTCAGCAACCTTCAATCTGCCGCCTTTGCCGGCTTCCAGTTCAGGCAAACCGCGGCGCGAAACCAGTTCATACTGCATCCGTGCCACTTCGTGACCGGACTTGCACCACGCCGTTGCTCCACGGCGGCATACATACAGGTTCAGCATCACCTCGCTTCCATCCTTCTCCGCCTGTTTCAGGCTGACACCTTTCAGGTTCAGCAGCACGGCAGCCGAATCCCCCGGAGCAACCGCATCCAGACCGATGCTGTCGGCAGCCGCCACACATCCGTCAGCAACCGTTTCCCAGCGCAAATAGAAATCGTCCAGCGAAAGGAAATTATATTTGTTTCGCAGCTGCACCTTCACCGAATTCTTCTCCATGTCCGTTGCTGCCAGGCAGAAACCGACATACTGATAAATCCTTTTCACCTGCTTCAGCTCGGGAGTTTCCTCACGCGTAGCCGGAATAATTCCGTTTGAACAGAAATTTCCCTGATGCGGGCCGGGGAAGTCATATCCGGTGTGTAGGCGATAAATGCCCTTCTTCATTTCATGAGGCTCGTAAATTGCCTGGTCAACCCAGTCCCATATGGCTCCTCCTATAACAGAAGAGCTCCCTTCGATGCTCTCCCAATACTCACGGAGATTTCCGATGGCATTCCCCATCGCATGGGCATACTCGCAAATGAACATCGGCTTGTCGAACGAATTCACATACTCGTCCATCCATGCCATGCCCGGATACATTTTCGAATACATATCGCTGAAGCGGTTTCCCCCGAAAGGTTTTCCGTCGCGTGTTCCCTCGTAATGCACCGGACGGGAATCAAGACGCTTCGCCGCGTCGTAACAAGCCTGGAAATTGCTTCCGCCTCCGGCTTCGTTTCCCAGGCTCCAGAAGATAACGCTCGGATGGTTACGGTCGCGCAGAATCATGCGGTCCACACGGTCCACAAAAGCCGGTATCCACGACGACATGTCACTGATAGACTGGTTGGCATGATCCTCCAGATCAGCCTCATCCATCGTATACAATCCGTAATAGTCGAACATGGCATACATTTTGGCCGCATTGGGATAATGCGCCGTTCGGATCGTGTTGATATTGTTCTGCTTCATCATGAGCACATCCTGCAACATCGACTCCACAGTCACGGCACGGCCGTAGCGGGGATGCGTATCATGCCGGTTCACACCCTTGAAGAACACACGCTGCCCGTTGACATACACCAAAGAACCCTTGATCTGAATGTCACGGAAACCGTATTTCGTGGAGAATGCCATTTCATCCTCCCCCCCCTCACGCTGGATAACTTCCACCGTATACAAGTTCGGCGTTTCGGCCGTCCAGGGCAGCAGCCCGCTCAGGCTGAACGACACTTGAGTCTTGCAAAGGGTATCTTTCGCGGCAAAAGCTGCATGAGCCTGCTTTTCTGCGACCAGCCTGCCTGAAGGATCAAGCAGACGGACAACCAGCTCTTTCTTTCCGCTCAAACGGCTGCGGTTGTCAAGTGTCAGTTCCACATTCATCTCACCCGCCGCAAAGTTCTTCGAAGCATCCAAAGAAGAGGTGATGTAATGGTCGCGCACGCTGACCATAGGCACATTGTAAAGATATACGTCACGGAAAATGCCGCTCATGCGGAACATATCCTGGCATTCCAGATACGAACCGTCGCTCCAGCGGAACACCTGCACGGCCAGACGGTTTGTACCCTTACGGAGATAAGCGGTCAGATCAAACTCCGCCACATTGTTCGAACCTTGCGTATACCCTACATAATGGCCGTTGAGGTAAACAAACGCGGCACTGTAGATTCCTCCGAAATTGATAAACGTGCGCTGTTTTTCCCACCCTTCAGGAAGTTCAAAGAAACGCACATAAGAACCTACCGGATTGATGCCGTAATTTTTTCCTCCGTCATTGAAGCCTTTGCGGGCGTTGATGTAGGGAGGAGTGTTTGAATGGGGATATTCCACATTCGCATAAATGGGACGGTCGTATCCCTGCATCTCCCAGTTGGAAGGTACGGGAATCTTGTCCCATCCGCTCACGTCGAAGCTATCCTTATAGAAGTCTGACGGACGCTGCGAAGGTTCCGGCACAAAATAAAAGCTCCAGTCGCCGTTCAGCAAACAGAAAGCCGAACTTTTGGAGTAGACCCATGGGGTCTGGTAATAGTCTTTGTCAGCACGCATTTCGCCGGCACTCCGATAAGGCATGTAAGTGGCGTGCCCCGTTTCCTTGTTTTCCGCAAAACGCGTTTCATCTTCCCAGTACACTTTCTCGCGGGCCACATCCTCTACACGGAAAGAAGCGGGCAAAGGCATGCCGCTTGCTTTGACTGCAAACAAAGATGCTGCCGACTTGCCTTCCTTTTTCTTGTCCGCCAGCGCAAGCGAACCGTCCTTGCGGCAGACCATCACCAGCTCCGGAGTATTGGCAGGAACCAGACGCACAAATTTGCCTGCCGCTTCCACCAGCCAAAGCTGCGACTCGTCCGAACCGTTGTTCTCAGTCACCCCCACCTTGTTGTCGGAGCGGGCATGAATACTCAGGTTCACAAAAGGGTTGATGAAGCGGCAACTGCCCGACAGACCGCTGACACTCCACTGCTGCATTTTGTCCGCTTCGTCCGGAGAAAGCAAGACCACGGGCTGTCCGGCAGACTTGCAGCCGACCACCTTGTCCGGCATCCCCGAAGGAACCAGCACATACAATTTATTCTTGTCGAACGACAGTTGTGCAAAGACATTCAAGGCACAGACTGAGAAAAACAGAAAAGTTAAAAACAGACGATGTTTCATGATATATTGCTTTATTTGACTAAGGTTACTCCAAGTTCATCCATCCCGACAACCGCCTTTCCGCCGGCAGGAGCCGTAGCATCCAGTTTGATATAGCGTGCCTTGACCGGCTTGCCGAAAGTAACGGTCTGCGGCAACGGGTTGTGCATGATGTTGCTGAATTCTCCGTTGGTGGGGACTTCAATCCAGCTTTTCCCGTCGGAACTGATAAAGAACTTATAGTGGAAAGCCATTGCCGGACTGGCGGTTTCGTTCCGCGGAGCATAAGTGAAAGCAGACAAGGTGACTTCCTGCCCGAGATCAACGGCAAGCGGCTGGCTGTCCACCACCGTCCATCCGTCGCGCGGCAAGTCGTTCCACTTGGCCTTTCCGGTTTCGTCCGCGATCGGCCCGGCGTAATAAGAAGCCACATTACAGATATTCGCCTTTCTCCGGGAAGACAATACGGTTATTCTCAGCCTTTCGGCACTTACTTCCGGGAAACGGATCATCCGCTTGTAGCCTACGGTAGTGCCTTCTCCCAAACACTTCCACTGTCCGCCTACAAGCCCTTCTACCTTGAAAGCTTCCACACGCTGGCCTTTGGAAATGTCTTCCTGCAGCAAGACCACATTGATTTTTGCATCCGGCTTCTGACTGTATTCACGGCTGGCTCCCGATCCGGCCTGCCACAATCCCTTCCCGTCTGAGGTATAGTCTACACCGAAGGTTTTCTCTCTATAAGCGGCAAACTCTTTCAGCCGCTCCACATCGTTTTCATGAATCAAGCCGCGGCGATCGGGAGGTATATTCAGAAGCAGCACGGAATTATACCCTACCGACTGAAAATAAATATCCGACAACTGTTTCAGGCTCTTCACTTTGCCGTCTTCCGCAGCGTGATAGAACCACCCCGGACGTATGGAAACATCTACTTCCGAAGGATACCAGAACAGTTCGCCTGCCTTCGACAATATCTGGCGGCCTCCGAGGTCTGCGGCCTTCGGGAACACACCCAGCGCCTTGTTATTCGCTTCTGAACGGGCATAAATGCCGGGAGTAAGCACTGTCGCGCTCCACTCTGTTTCGCGCCCCAGTCCCTTCTCGTTTCCAACCCAGCGCACATCATCGCCCATGATCGCCATTGTAGCTTTCGGCTGCAAACGCTGGATCGTCTTATAGAAAGCATCCCAGTCATAAACCTGCTTCTTTCCGTTGGGACCTTCTCCGTTGGCACCGTCAAACCACACTTCATGCACCTCTCCATAATTGCTCAACAGTTCGGTAAGCTGTTCTATAAAGAACCGGTTATATCGGGGAGAATCACCATAGCACTCGGCATTGCGGTCCCATGGGGACAGATATACGCCGAACTTCATGCCATACTTCGTGCAAGCATCGCGCAGTTCCTTCACCACATCACCCTTTCCGTTTCTCCAGGGCGAGGAGGCCACCGAATGTTTCGTCGTTTTGGTAGGCCACAGACAGAACCCGTCGTGATGCTTGGCGGTGAGAATCACCATTCTGAAGCCTGCCTCCTTCAGATTCTTCACCCACTGTTCCGCATTCAGTTCCGTAGGGTTGAACAACGCGGGGTCTTCTTTTCCATCTCCCCATTCCCTGTCGGTAAACGTGTTGATACCAAAATGCAGGAAAGCGGTCAGCTCCATCTGCTGCCACTCCAGCTGTTGCGGAGTAGGAACCAGACGGGCAGCCATATCCACTTTCTGTTCGAGCGAACTCCCCGGAGGGAAATTCAGATGCTTCACAAAATAATGCTCTTCCTGCGCCTGAGCGGAGAGAGCCGCCAGACACAGACAAGCCATTGCTGTCAAACGATTCAGTTTTTTCATGATATTTATTTTTTTGAGTGTTGTCTTCCAATTTCTATTTCTTCGTTCATGGCTCTCAGCAACGAGCGCCGGTCAGTAACGGGCATATCTGTCGCAAGATCCCAGCTCATCATTCCTCGCAGGCCAAGGCCGAGCGCATAACGGGTTTTCTTGCGGATCGCATCCTGCCCGTCAAAAAGAAACTCCTTGCCCCTGCAAACAGCCCGCTCCTGAGCAGAATCCTTCACCAGATTCTGCATGACAAAAGCGTAATACGACTCCGTATCCAGCTTTCCGTTGCTCTCCACACCGAAGAAAGGAACTCCTGCCACCAGTTTCTTGGCAGGAAGGCCATACTCCAGCACTTTCTGAAGATCCTTGACATACTGCGCATACGGAAAACGTACAGGACGGGGACCATAAGCCTGGATAGAAATGAAATCGAGTGCGGCAACAGCCTCTTCCGACAATTTATATGAAATGGGATGAAGCGACACGGAAAAGACCGGAGCATCTCCTATCTCCTCCCGCACAACTCTGACCGTTTCATTATATCCTCTGAATCCTTCTTCCGTATTTGCGGGCCATTCAAAATCAAGGTCAACCCCGTCAAACGAATATTTTTCAATCAGATCCTTCAAAGCAGACGCAAATACTTTCCGCGCCTCAGGAGATTCACACATCGACTTCCACGCTCCAGAAGTTATACCCAGGCGAAGCATGGTTTTCCGGGATGTCACCTCCGACCGGATGTCACGCAGCACATGCGCCCAGGTGCGGCTGTCTTCTCCCGGATTGTCCGGCTTGTCATATTTCCAGTATGACAGCGTCTTGCTCATCCTCCACGAATCATATCGCAACGTATCCGAGCGCTGCAATCTTGCCACTTCACTGACAGACAGTGCAGCCGAATTGAAGAATGTATTGTCGAGCTTGCCCTTCAGTCCGCCGCCCAAAAACATTTCTTCCTGCATGAAAGGAACAGGCTTTCCTTTCAGACCGCCGTTTTCCGGAAACCCGTGCACTTTCCCGTCTACATACAGAAACGAAGGAGAACTTCCTTTGGCATTATACGACAAGGCGACATAATGCCACCCGCCCTCCGACAGACCGGTACCAGCAAAATCAGCCGAAGAACCATCGACGGAAAAACGCAGCCCGCCCGCTTCTCTCCCCAATGTCAATGACACATTGTGGATGCCGGCGCTTTTTCTGAAAAGTTCTCCGCCGCAACGCCATTCATCAACATAAATCCATGTGCCGAAAGAAAACTGGCTGACACCCGCTGTGGCCGTATTCAGCAAATCATATCCTCCGTTCATCACACCAGTTCCGTCAAAAGAAACAACGCCTGTTCTTCCAGCCGCATCCTTCAAATATACGGCTCCGCCACTGAACGAGGCCTGATTGTCGGGAATCTCGAAACACAGCCGTCCGTCAGGATAAGGACTGCACGCCATAAATATCAGATCTGTGCAGGCATTCATGCTTTCTGAAGACACCCTGTCTATCTCATAAAAACTGGCACGGATATATGAACTTACAATAAAAGGAGATGCGTCTTTCTCCGGATTGCCATCGGCCCCCGACACACCCAAGGTACTGCAACATACCGCCAACACAAACACTGTCCTGCTCCAGAATCGTTTTCTCATACATACAAAGCTTCTAAACAAAAATATTTTTATACACGGAAGAATCAAGAGCCTGCCTCAATCCCTTATTTACAAAAATGCGGCTAAATTATGATTCCCGATTCCAAAAATAACTATTTTATAGTCTGATTTTAATTACAAACGGCATTATTAATCTAAAATGGACTCTGATGACCAAATTCAGACCCATATTTTCAACCAGAAACAAAAAAAATATCCTACTTTTATCGCAAACAATTATAAAAAGCCATGAGAAAAAAATTCACATTAGGAAATGCCCTGCTATCAGCTTGCTGCCTTTCCTCACTATCCCTTCACGCCCAGACTGCCGACCGCCCGAACATTATACTGTTTCTGGTGGACGACATGGGATGGCAGGACACTTCTGTTCCTTTCTACAACGATTCGGTCATGCCTCTGAACCGAAGATACCACACGCCCAACATGGAACGGCTGGCAGAAGCCGGGGTCAGATTCACCCAAGCCTATGCCTGCCCGATATCCACCCCCACCCGTTGCAGCCTGATGTCGGGCATGAATGCTGCCAGGCACAGAGTCACAAACTGGACACTGGACTACGACAAACGGACAGACGCAGAAAGAGGGGACATAGTCCCGCCGGAATGGAATTACAACGGCATACAGCCTGACACCGTCACCTCAACTCACGACAGAAAAAATACGACACTGATTACCGGATTGCCGGAAATTCTGAGACGGAACGGATACTATACCATCCATTGCGGAAAAGCGCACTTCGGCGCAATTTCTACAACCGGAGCAGATCCGTCGGCTTTCGGCTTTGAAGTCAACATCGGAGGAGGAGCAAACGGCGCTCCGGGGAGCTATCTGGGTACAAGAAATTTCGGACAAGGAAAATGGGCGGTGAAAGGACTTGAAAAGTATCACGGACAGGACATTTTCCTTTCAGAAGCTCTCACCCGGGAGGCTTTGTCAGCTCTGGAAAAGCCCATCGCTGAAAAGAAACCGTTTTATCTGTACATGTCACACTATGCCGTACATGCACCCTACGATGAAGACAAACGCTTCAGCGGAAAATACAGAAACCGCTATGACGAACAGTTGAAGGATACGCTGAACGAAATGGAAATCCATTACGCCGCATTGGTGGAAGGGATGGACAAAAGCCTGGGAGATATCCTTGACTTTCTGCAGAAGCGGCCGGAAGTGGCGTCAAACACAATCCTGCTATTCATGTCGGACAACGGAGGACAGGCCCTCAACAACGTCAGACAGGGCAAGGCAAACAGGGATCAGAATTATCCGGCACGCGCAGGTAAAGGCTCGGCGTTTATGGGCGGCGTGCGGGAACCGATGATGGTCTGCTGGCCGGGCGTGACGGAAAAGAATACAACAAACGACAATCCGGTGATGATTGAAGATTTCTTCCCGACAATTCTGGAGATGGCGGGAATCTCCGATTACACAACATCCCAGACCGTCGACGGAAAGAGCTTTGTCCATTTGCTGAAGAATCCTGACGAAAAACGCGAACGGCCAATCTTATGGCATTTCCCTAACTTATGGGGAGAAACGCAGAACAAGGAGGAAGGTTACGGCGCTTACTCAGCTTACCTGAAAGGAAACTACCACCTGATATACCACTGGGAGAACAGGAAACTCAGACTCTATAACATAAAAGAAGACATCAGCGAGCAGAACGATCTTTCCGCGCAATATCCGGATATCGTGAAAGCGCTCGCCAAAGAAATGACTGATGAACTGAAAAGATGCAAAGCACAGCGTCCGTCGCTGAAGACCACGGGAAAACGGATCGCTTATCCCGACGGATCGCTTTGATACATAACACAAAAAAGTCACAACGAAGCACTTTCACCGCATTCGTTGTGACTTTTTTATTTCTCTTCAGATTCGGTCAGGTATCCGTCATTTTGCTACTTTCTCCAGCCACCTTACCATCGACAGCATGACAATCATCGATGCTCCGGTAGCCCCGACAAACACAAGCCAGCACGCCCAGATGGGAACTGTGGTATAAAGCAGGCCGCCGATAAAAAGCAGCGAGTTGCCCACCGCCGTTGCAGCCAGCCAGCAGCCTTGCATCAGTCCCTGCAAGTGAGGAGGAGCAACCTTTGAAACGAACGACAGTCCCAGCGGAGAAATAAACAGTTCGGCTACGGTAAGGATGAAATAAAGCCCCACCATAATCCATGGAGTTACACGGATAGCGTCAATCTGTTCGGTAGTCATCGTTGCAAGCGCATCTTTAGCGGGCAACGTAAGCGAGAAGAACATCAGGAACAGATATGCCAGAGCGGCGATTCCCATACCGATGGCTATTTTCATCGGAGTGGAAGGTTCTTTTCCTCTCTCTTTCAACGAACCGAATATCCACATGATTACAGGAGTCAGGAATACGACAAAGAACGGATTGACTGCCTGGAATATTTCAGCCCCCTTTATCTGAGTAAAGCCCAAATCAATGTTGATAACGCTCAAATCCACATAGTCGCGGGCAAAATAGGTCAGTGAATAGCCGTTCTGGTGGAAAGAAAGCCAGAAGAAGATCACTACGCCAAACACGGCGAACAATGCATATATGCGCTGGCGGATTTCGGTTGCACTGATCTGAATATCTTCCTTTGCAACAGCAGCCTGCGAAGATTCCGCATCAGCCACCTTATGGCCCGGATCAGGGAAGGAAGCCTTGTTCTTCAGATAAATTACCAGCGAAATGAGCATCGCTACAATAGCCGCCATGAAAGCATAATGGAATCCGCGGTTGAAGACATCAAGATAACTGTTCACGAAAGCAGACATGTCAGTTACCTGACTGCCGTCGAGCATCACCTTGTTGGCCAGCGTAGTCAGCTTCTCCATTTCCTGCGGAAGCATTGTCCCCGCTCCTTCAAGGTATTTATGGCACAATTCGGGCAAAGTGGCATCGTAATCGAAATTATTGGCCTTCAGCCACCAGTTGCGCACGCCGATAGCGATGAACGGTGCGAACACGGCACCCACATTGATAAACATATAAAAAATCTGAAAGCCGGCATCACGCAGATGCGAGTATTTCGGATTATCATACATCTGGCCGACCAGTGCCTGAAGATTTCCTTTGAACAAACCGTTTCCGAAAGCGATGACCGCAAGACCTACACACGTAATGCCTAAGAACAAAGGCAGGTTAGATACAGGCGTCGGCGTAGGAATGGCAATGATCAGATAACCGAAAGCCATCAGAACCAGTCCGGCAAGAATGGTACCCTTGAAATTTTTCGTCTTGTCGGCGATGATTCCCCCTACCAGAGCCAGAATGTAAATAGACGCGTAGAACGCAGAATAAATATATCCGGTTGTCGTTTCCGACAAGCCGAACTTAGCAGAAATAAACAGGGTCAGGATTGCCATCATGATGTAAAAGCCGAAACGCTCGCCCATATTTGCCAGCGCAGCGGCAACCAACCCCTTTGGATGTTTGTTGAACATAAGTTAATGAAGATTTTAATAATTAATTTAATAATACACTTGTCGCAAAGATACAATAAATCTACGAACATCCAAACAGAATGTATCATTCTGCCAGCTTCGGAATCCTTCTTCGTGCTCCGCGCTCCATCACCCGCTCAAAATCGCGGACAATTGCCTGTCCCATATTCACCCGCGTGCTGTCGACCTTCCGGATAGCCACCGGCGTTACGGCATCCTTGTATTTCGCTCTGCCGATACGGATCTTCATCTTGTCCAGGTTTCCGGAAATATTCACTCCTGCCTTGAAAGGAAGCGGAGATTTCAGGATGGATATGTGATACTGGAAATTCATGTCCAGCCCCTGAGTGCCTCCGACAGCCGCCTTGTACCGGTCGATCTGAACAACAAACGGATAAACAGTGACGTTACCGTCCTTTACTGTCAGATTTACGGATATGCTGTCGAACACATTCCGCTTCTTGTTTTTGAACATAAGCTTCTTGGATATCTCAGCAAAAGTTTCTCCGTCCATCAGCACCAGACTGTCGCCCCTGATATGGACAGCCGCACGCAAAGAAGGAATCTTTATGTTCAGGTTCGAATCGAGTACTGCTTCGGCTGCCGCATCGAAATCAACCATCCCCTTGAACGAACGGAGCATCGGCACGATCGAATCGAGGGAAGGAACAAAATCAACCAGCTTGCCGATATTGACTTTCCTGAGCCTGAAGTCGAATCCGGCATAGCCGTGTTCCTTGCGGCTCGCATGATAAACCACAGTCGTGTTCAGGTCCGCATCCAGCCCGCGCATGGAAAGGTGTTTCAAGTGAACGGCCTGGTTGCGGATGTCAACCGCTCCCCGCACATTCTCGAACTTCATTTTGCCGTAGGTAACCTTTTTCAGACTGGTCTGAAGCTCAAAGTCCACATTCCTGGGGATGACAAACAACCTGAGAGCCGCCGCTGTATCTTCTTTTTCTTCACTCGCCTCCAGCAAAGTGTCTTCGGGAAAATTCAAGGCACTTATCAGCTGATTGCAGTCAAGATTATAAGAAGAGATGTCCAGATTAGCTTTCAGCATCCCGCCTTTCTTCAGCACTTCGTAAAGCCTGTGAACCTCTCCCGAAGCGGTCAGATCAGAATGCCCGATACGTACGCTCGCATTCTTCAGTGCAATGCGCCGGTTTCCTACCGTAACAGCCGTCTTTCTCATATACACCGGCAAAGCAAACTGCGGGACATTCAGTTTCAGACGATTGAACCCGATGATTCCATGCGGATTCCACACCGAATCTCTTACTTTTTCGGCATCAACGGCAAAACCTCCTTTATCCATTCCCATACGCATATTACCCATCCGGCAGAACAGCGTATCCGTTTCCAACGAAAGATTAATCCGAGGCATCGACGGGTTCTTCTTCCCCGGCTGCAAGCGGACCGTGGCTTGCGTATGTTTGCTGAACACGTTCAAAGAATCCCCCATGGCACCTTTCAAACGGTTCATCTCCAGTTTGCATTCCAAGTCTACTATGCGGGTAGAATCCTGAGGATTCGTTGATCTGACTGTCGCTTTCAGCTGCTTCATATCGGCATACAGACCTGAAGCACGCAGCAGCATGCTGCTGATCTCCGCCCGTGCCGACAGCGAATTGTCACCGACAAAAGCCAGCGACGCATCACCCGTAAAGTCAAAGTTCTTCTTCGCATCACGCAAAAACACTTTCTCAAGTTCCAGACGGCCACCCAGCAGGATCCTGCCCAGATCCTGTTTCTTGAGGGACGACAAGCGGCACCTCACACCGATATCAGCGTCAAGCTTTCCGCCCATCGACACGCCCTCCTGCAAAGGAAATGTCTGTGCCAGCGCAGTAAGGTCTACTTCAGACCTGGTCTTGAACGAAATGTTCGGATCACCCAGCAGATCGCTGACCTTTCCTTCTGCATAAATATCGGTATGCGCTCCCTGGAAACGAAGAATCTTCAGATCGGCAAACGAAAGATTGTTGCGCATCAGATCGACATAAGCGTCAAGTTCCGCCGTAAAATGATCCACCCCATACGGCAACTTGTCGTATTTGGCCGAGGCGTCCGTTATCCCCATGTGCAAGGTCACTTCCGGCATATTTTTCTTGCCATACTTGCCTTTCACCGTACCTCCAAGCTCCACCTTTCCAGCCACCGAAACACTCTCACGTTTCAGGACACTTTCCGGAACCATCCGAAGAACAGTTTCGAGCGACGGCGCATGCAGCCCATACTTCAAGTCAACGAGAGCCGCATGCTCCAGCGTGTCACGCATCAAAGTGCCGTGCAAATCAAGAGCCACACCATTGACCGCCAAACGGGTATCTTCCAACGTCAGCGTATGCGATTTACGGTCAAGAGCAATATCTGCATTTGCTTCAGCGGCAATATGGTTCAACAGCAATTGACCGTCCTGCCAGAACAGAATGTTCTCATTCTTAAAATTCAAAGACAGCACCGAATGCCCTTTGCGGAGCCTTGCCCTCAGATCCAGATCTGCATTTTTCAGACTGGCATAAACACGGGTATCGCGGTCATCAAAAACAACATTCGCATGTTTCAAAGACACGCGGTTGATCTCTATTTCACCGATTGAAGGAGAAGCAGAGGCTGCTGTATCAGCCTGTACCGCCGCAGTATCGGCAAGGGCTATATCCCAATTCGCCCTGCCGTCTGCACTTTTAAACGCATAGACAGATGCCCCTTCTATCCCCAGATAGCGGAGATTGATTTTCTGCTTTCTCAGGTAATCAAGGGGATTTACTACGACCACACATTTCCGAAACGAAAGCAGCGAGTCCGTATGCTGCCACAGCGTGTCGCGTACAGCCTTCGACACCAGCGAACCGTCAGTCAGTTCAAGTCCAAAACGGGGAAATGTAGAGAAAAAAGTGAGTTCAACTCTCTTCATGTCCAGACGTGCGTCAAGCGAACGGTTCGCCACATCCAGCACAACCGGAGTCAGCTTTTCGGGAGTAAAAACAAAATGAATGGCGACTGCTATTACCGCCAGAACAAGCGCCGCCGCCGAAACGATGGTAACGGCAGCCACTTTCAATGTCTTACGCAATTTCATATTTTCCATAATCACCTTCTGTCTGCAGAACGGACGCAATAGGTACAAACAAAATCCGGATGAACAAAATAATGGATCAGGCACGAAGTTCCGGCAGCAGAGCAAAATTCTTCACCCACAAATTCACCCTCGGGAGAAAGTTTGAAAGGACGTATGCGCAAATGGGTACGGAAGTCAACATCAAGACAACCAAGCAACTTATACAAGGTTTCTTTTGCCGACCAATGCAGCAGAAGCTGAAAAAGACTTTCTTCGCCGGTCATCTGTTCGCTACCGGGCATTTCATCCGCACGTATAAAGCGGGGAGCCACTCTTCTCACCTTCTCGCCCACCTGCTCGATATCCATGCCTGGAACCGCTTCGCCATGAATGCCCACAGCCACATAGCCCTTGGTATGAGATATCGTAATCCGACGCGGATCGCCTTCAAGAAACGGCTTGCCCGAGTCTTCATGCAAGATACGCTTCTCTTCTCCCAGCAAGTCCTTCAGCAAGACACAGACTCCTAAAATCTCCAGCCTCCTTTTCGGCACCTTTATACCTGCAAGCCTGCCGGCAAACAGCGACTTGTCTGCCAGCAAAGCCATAAGGCCATCTTCTGTTTCCGTAACATGCCAGATACCCCACAAGCCTCCATCCTTTTCCCAACGACGCAGCAACGGCATAATCAATTCTTTTCTTCAGAATCGGCTTCACCGTCTTCGGAAGACGAAACCGTAACCTTGACCTTTAAAATCCGCCGGCTGTTCATCTCAAGCACTTCAAACCTGAAATTCCTGTATTCAAGCGTTTCATGCAAGACAGGAAATTCTCCCTTCAGCTCCAACAGAAGTCCGGCAAGTGTATCCGAATCGCCCGCCGCCTCTTCAAAATCATCGGGATCTACCTTCAGAATCTTATAAAAATCAGAAAGAAGCGTCTTTGCTTCAAACACATAGACATTTTCAGCCAGTTTCACATACGAACGTTCGTCTTCGTCGTATTCGTCATTGATCTCACCTACGATTTCTTCAATCAGATCTTCCATAGTCACAATGCCCGACGTCCCTCCGAACTCGTCTACGACAATAGCGATGTGAATCTTGTTTGCCTGAAAATCACGGAGCAGGTCATCAATCATCTTTGTTTCGGGAACAAACAAGGCAGGCCGCACCAGATTCTGCCAGTGAAACTCATCTCCCTTCCCGAGAAAAGGAAGCAAATCCTTGATATACAGTATGCCTTTGATGTTATCACGCGAATCTTCATAAACAGGTATGCGGGAATATCCGTTATCAACCACACATTGAAGCACTTGCGTAAACGGCGTCTTTATCTCAAGATCCACCATGTCAAGACGCGGGGTCATCACTTCCTTTGCCGTTTCTTCGCCAAAACGGATAATCCCTTCAAGCATGTTGCTTTCCTCAGGCGTATCGTTGATATCAGTCAGTTCAAGGGCTTGCGAAAGCTCGTCTACAGACAGGTTGCGCGACACCCTGTTATGCTGAGCCACCTTGTTGATGACAAAAGAAGAACGGACAAGAACAGACGACAGCGGACGGAAAAGCGACCGCAACACACACATCATAGGAGCCGCCCTCCGGACAAACGCAAGCGAATGCTGGGTTGAATATATTTTCGGCATGATCTCGCCGAAAAGCAAAAGCAGAAAAACAAGCACAACGGCCACCGCCACAAATTCAAGCGCTTTGGCCGAGCCGAAATCAACAACCGTAACGAAAAAGTAGTTCAGCAGTACGGCTACAGCCACATTTGCAAAATTATTGGAGATGAGAATAGTGGCAAACAGACGCTCGGAGTCATCCAACAATGATCTGACACGCCTGTCCGACGGATGATCTTCCTCTTCTACCTCCTCTTTTTCAGAAGGGGTAAGCGAGAAGAAAGCGATTTCCGATGCAGACACAAGGCCAGAAATATACAGAAGCACAAGCGCAGAAAGCAATGCAATCAAAGCACCTGCAGAAAGTGGAGCGAAAGTCACTCCGTCAAAACAATCCGCCCAGCGGCATAAAAACGAGTCAGGGTCCATTCAATAATTTATTGTTAAACAATGCGAGGACATGTCCGGTTCATTGAAAACCGCAACACATCCTCTCTTATCATTCTCTCAAAACGGCAAAACGTCCGAAGCGGGTGATTCCTGCTGCTGCACCGGCGACTGCATCTGCTGGCTTTGAACATTAGCAGCAGCCTGCTGCGGTGCGGATGCCTGAACCGTACGCGGAGTAAGCATCTCCATATTATCACCGAAGATCTCTACGACATAACGCTTCACGCCGTTCTGGTCGTCATAGGAGCGCGAACGGATTTTGCCTTCGATATACAGTTTGTCACCTTTATGCACATACTTTTCGGCTGTTTCAGCAAGCCCTCTCCAAAGAACGATGTTGTGCCACTCCGTGCGTTCGGGAACCTGCGTTCCGTTAGGAAGAGTATAAGCCCGGTCGGTCGTGGCCAAAGAAAATGTTGCAACCGCCACTCCACTGTCCAGATACCTCACTTCAGGCTCTTTGCCTACATTACCTATCAATTGTACTTTATTCAATGACATAAAATATACTTTTTTTAAATTTCAGACCCCAAAACTAAAGAAAAAAAACGAGAAATCAAACGTGGAACAGGGAATTTATCAAAATCACCGGCCAATATGCGGATAAATCCGGGCAATTCCGCCACAGAATCTGACAATCTTATTTCAAAACAAGAAGCATGGATCACCTGATGCGACAGCACATGCTTCACACCCGGCTTGACGAGGCGGACAGATTCCACCTGCAAGCCGCCAAACAAAGAACGGAATTCCGGACAGGACGGCAGATCCTCCTCATGCAACTCACCGGAAGTTTCGAGCAGGGGAAATTCATACAGGTTGCGCCAAATGTCTTTCCCCTCGCGGCGGCGAATAAAAGTGTACGCACCTGCGCGCACATACATATAAGAAAAATAACGGGAAGAAACCTTTGTCTTATGCTTCTTCAAAGGCAGAACATCCACCGTTCCTTTCTGCAAGGCAGCGCAGCTCCCGGAAAAGATACACGCGCTGCAATCGGGCGATGAAGGCACGCACTGCATGGCTCCGAAATCCATGATGGCCTGATTGTATTCGGCCGGGCGGTTCTTGTCGATCAGCTCGTCTGCCAAAGACGCGAACGTTTTCTTTCCGGCCGCCGTATCCACAAATTCATCCAGGCCAAAATACCGGGACAAAACCCGGTAAACATTCCCGTCGACCACCGCGCAGGGAAGGCCGTAGGCAAACGAACAGATGGCCGCAGCCGTATAGTCGCCCACTCCCTTCAGGGTCTTCACCTCCTCCGGCAGTACAGGAAAGCATCCGCGCGCAACGATATCCTTTGCCGCCGCATGGAGATTCCGGGCCCGCGAATAATAGCCCAGCCCCTGCCAAAGCCTCATAACCTCATCTTCTTCCGCACGGGCCAGCGCACCGACATCAGGAAAACGGGAGATAAAGCGCAAGTAATAGGCATATCCCTGCGCCACACGTGTCTGCTGAAGTATCGTTTCAGACACCCATATTTTATAAGGATCCTTCGTTTCGCGCCACGGAAGGCTGCGTCCGTTTTTGCGATACCAGGCGATCAGCTTTTCTGAAAAGTCATTCATAATGTCCGTTATTTTCCCGCAAAAATAATGCTTTCGACCGACAATCACCAGCCTTTTGCACACGTCAAGCCACAAAATAGTGGCGGCGCAGAGCATAAAAACGCATAAAACTAGGACTTTCCAAAAAAAATGTAGCTGATAAATTTTCTAGAGAGCGAGAAAAGCTATATATTTGCAATCCAAAAAATTAAGAACTAGGTATAACAATAATTATTAGCGAAATGACAAAAGCAGATATTGTAAACGAAATTGCCAAAAATACAGGAATTGACAAGGCAACAGTATTGGCTACCCTGGAAGCGTTCATGGAATCAGTAAAGGAATCTTTGTCAAAAGATGAGAATGTCTATCTCCGCGGTTTCGGTAGTTTCATCGTGAAGAAAAGAGCGCAGAAAACTGCTCGCAACATTTCTAAAAATACAACGATCATCATTCCGGAACACAATATTCCGGCATTCAAGCCAGCAAAGACGTTTACTCTTTCAGTGAAAAAATAATTAACTTTAGTATTAACCCATAAAAAATTTGAAGCTATGCCAAGCGGAAAGAAAAGAAAAAGACATAAAATGTCTACTCACAAACGTAAAAAAAGACTGAGAAAGAACAGACATAAAAGTAAAAAATAATTGTTAGTCTGTCCGACTTCAATAAAGAACAAACTTGCAAAGTGCTTCCAAATAGTCTTTCAGGTTTGTTCTTTGTGTATTGTGCATAACGCAGAAACTACACAGCTGCGTTTCAACTGATTTTATAAACCCAATAAAACCAAGTGATCAAGTGACAAGCGAATTAGTAGTAGACGTACAGCCCAAAGAAATATCCATCGCTCTCATGGAAGACAAGAACCTGGTGGAGTTTCAGAAAGAAGAAAGAAACCTTTCTTTTACGGTGGGCAACATGTATGTGGGAAGGGTGAAAAAACTCATGCCCGGACTCAACGCCTGCTTCGTTGACGTAGGCTTTGAAAAAGACGCTTTCCTTCACTACTTAGACTTGGGACCACAATTTCATTCGTACGAGAAATACCTGAAACAAGTAACCAGCGACCGAAAAAAGCTTTTTCCCATGTCGAAGGCTTCAATGCTTCCCGACATCGAAAAAGAAGGCGCCATATCAAACGTACTCAAGCAGGGACAAGAGGTCATCGTGCAGATTGTAAAAGAGCCGATTTCTACCAAAGGACCGCGTCTGACCTGTGAACTGTCGTTTGCCGGACGCTATCTGGTCCTTATCCCGTTCAACGACAAGGTATCGGTTTCACAGAAAATAAAATCGAGCGAAGAGCGCGCACGGCTCAAACAACTCCTGCAAAGCATAAAGCCGAAGAACTTCGGCGTAATCGTACGGACTGTAGCCGAAGGAAAAAGAGTCGCGGAACTCGATACCGAACTGAAGGTATTGCTGAAACACTGGGAAGAAACCATCGCCAAAGTACAGAAGGCAACCAAACTGCCTTCACTGGTTTATGAAGAAACAAGCCGCACGGTTGCAATGCTGCGGGACCTGTTTAACCCTTCATACGAAAACATTTACGTGAACGACGAAGAGGTCTACAACGAAGTAAGAAATTATGTGGCTCTTATTGCTCCCGAACGGGTAGGAATAGTAAAGCGCTACATCGGCAAACTTCCCATCTTCGACAATTTCGGCATTACCAAACAAATCAAGTCGTCGTTCGGACGGACCGTTTCCTACAAAAGCGGGGCTTACCTGATTATAGAACATACGGAAGCGCTGCATGTGGTTGACGTGAACAGCGGAAACCGCTCGAAATCGGCTAACGGGCAGGAAGCCAATGCGCTGGATGTCAATCTGGGAGCAGCTGACGAGCTGGCACGCCAGTTAAGACTGAGGGATATGGGAGGCATCATTGTGGTTGACTTCATCGACATGAATCTGGCAGAAAACCGGCAGAAACTCTATGAGCGGATGTGCCAGAACATGCAGAAAGACCGCGCCAAACACAACATCCTTCCGCTAAGCAAATTCGGGCTGATGCAGATCACGCGCCAGCGTGTACGCCCGGCCATTGATGTGACAACGGACGAAGACTGCCCCACTTGTTTCGGTAAAGGAAAAATAAAGCCGTCAATCTTGTTCACCGACTCGCTGGAAAGCAAGATCGACTATATGGTCAACAAGTTGAGAGTGAAGAAATTTACCCTACACATACATCCTTATGTTGCCGCATACATCAACCAGGGCATTGTTTCTCTGAAGAGAAAATGGCAGATGAAATACGGATTCGGCATCCGGATCATTCCGGACCAGAGTCTGGCCTTCCTGCAATACAAGTTCTTCGACACCCACGGACAAGAACTCGACATGAAAGAGGAACTGGAAATGAAATAAAACGGCAACAAACAACCGGATTGCAAAAAGAGATGCTTATCTTTGCAGTGGATAAGCATCTCTTTTTTACACTATGAAAGCTGAACATTATATTCCGATTCTGGAAGACGCAGGCATTCGCCCTACCTCCACCCGCCTCCTTATATATGACGCCATCTGCAAGAAAAGCGACACCTTCAGCCTTACCTCGCTTGAAGATGAACTGCAAAGCATCGACAAGTCCGTCATATTCCGGACTCTTTCGCTCTTCCACGAGCGGCATCTCATCCATAGCGTCGACGACGGAAGCGGACTTCACAAGTACTGCCTGTGCCACAACCACGGACATTGCAGTTCGGAGGAAGCACACTGCCACTTTTTCTGCGAGAAATGCCGGAAGACCTATTGCCTCAGCGAAGACTCCATTCCTCCCGTCCATATCCCGGAAGGCTTCATCGCCAACAAGACAAACTATATCGTCAAAGGAATCTGCGCACAATGCGCAAAAAAACATCCCAACATCTGAAGTAAAATGTCCCGTCATCTTCATCAGGATGTTGGGACATTTTAATCAAGATGACGGGACATTTTTTTCAAGCCATCCAATGGCATCATTTATCCCCCCACCAGCTGCATCACATAACTGTAAGCATACTTTTTCTCCAACAGGCGGTACTCGTTATGGGGAAGCATCCCCCAACTGTTATCGCCTCCCAGTCCGCGCTGTTTCAAGTCAACATGCAAGAAAACATTTTTCCGGGGAACCACGTCTACCTGATGCTGCATCTTGCGTGTCAATCCCGGATCAAGGTCCTCAGGAGCAAAGTGCAGAGCAGAGAACGACAAAGGCTGCATTCCGGTAATTTTCAAGCCGAAACCGTCCTTGTCCAACAGAGAAAGCCAACGCACGTCCGTTTTGTTGCCCGTTTCCTGCGGACGTATGTAAGGATAATACTGCTCCGCCACTTTACTTTCATAACACCCTATCAGGGTGTTGGCGCATCGGTCTATGTAGTTTTCCTGCGGCCCCCTGCCATAATAAGCCAAGTTATCATAACCACTCTTCAGCTCTACGCGCATCCCCAAGCGGGGCAGTTCCGGAAGTTTCTTCCCTTCCATGTTGATACTCCCCGTCACCTTGACCGAACCGTCGTTCCGAATCAGATATTCCACAGTGTAGGGTACCTGAATGTCCGTCAGCATCCACTCTACCGTTACGCAAACCCCATCAGCAGTCTTCTCTCCCACCGAAACGTTTCGCACTTCCCGATTTACATGGGCCGTGCGCCATACATTAGAGCGCAAAGGCAGCTTGTTTCCGAAATCATTGTCTGTCGGGGCACGCCAGAAAGACGGCTCCGGATATTGCACGAACGGTGATTTTCCATCCAATGCATAGCCGCACAACACACCTCTTTTCAAATCAATTTTGCCCGACACCTTGCCGGATGTAAACAAGAACATGTTTCCCTCTACCTGACAAGCCAGTTGTCCGGAAACACCCTTTTGAGAAATAAAGAAATCACTCTTTCCTATCTTCAGCTGCTCTTTCGCCACTTCATACCGGGCCGGAACCAAATCTGTTGCGGCACGTGTATAAGCATACAGATTAAGGAAGTATTCATTTCCGTCTTCAGGCACATCCGGCAGACTCAGCTTTACATCTTTCGACTGATGCGGTTTCAGATTTACCGAGAAACGGCCCGAATCAGCAGGCTCTCCGTTCTTCACCAACACCCAACGAAAATCATAGTCTGCAAGATCCGTAAAGTCATACAGGTTGCGAACCGTAACGATGCCTTCCGGCAAATCCTTTTCTTTAAAATGAACGTACTGATAGACTTTTTTCACTTCGTATGCCTGAGGCTTGGGAGTACCGTCCGCCGAAATGACTCCATCCGTTCCGGTATTCAGTTCGCCTTCCTTATCTTCCAGCCACCGGTGCGCTCCCAGTTTTCCGTTGTACATCCAGTACGTCCTTCCGTCCTGCGCATCGGCACGCATTTTAATGCCTTGATCCATGAAATCCCAAATGAATCCTCCCTGCAGGTTAGGGCTGTCATAAATCAAATCCCATAAGTCCTTGAAATTTCCGTTGCTGTTTCCTTGGGCATGGGCATATTCGCACATGATGAACGGGCGTGTCTTTCCCGAATTACGATACTCTTCCATCCAACTCACACGCGGATACATCGGACATACAATATCAGTATTCCAATCCTCCCATGCCTGCTCAAACTGAACAAAACGGTCGGGATCATATGCCTTCAGCCGTCTATACTCGTCATGAAACACCTTCCCGTTCCCACATTCATTGCCCAACGACCATCCTATGACACATGCATGGTTCTTGTCGCGTTCAACCATCCGCGAGATACGGTCGACATGCGCATCGTACCATTCCGGACGGTAAGCCGGATGAGGTATCGTATCTTTGAAATAAGGAACAGATCCCATCCCATGATTTTCAATGTTCGCCTCATCCACCACATAAATGCCATATTTGTCACAAAGCTTGTAGAACATCGGATGGTTGGGATAATGGCATGTGCGCACCGCATTCATGTTCAGACGCTTTATCATTTTCAAATCATGCTCGATGATTTCCCGTGTCTGCACATGCCCCAGCGTATCGTTGTGTTCGTGACGGTTTACACCTTTTATATATACAGGAACTCCGTTCACGTGAAGTTTCGAGTCCTTGATTTCTATTTTGCGGAAACCAACCTTGCACGATATCAATGCAAGTTCGCGGCCCGAAGAATCAGACAAAGACAATACACAATCGTACAGATAAGGCCGTTCAGCATTCCATTTCTCCACGTTCTTCACCATACCTGAGAACGCCACATTTGCTTCCTTTTCCAGATCAAACGGCTCTGTTCGGGAAAAAACTGTTTTTCCGTTTGCATCCAGCAAATCCAACCTTGCTTGCCCGCGCTTCATCTCATTGCCGCTGAATTCGCGCAAATTCACTGTTCCATGAAACACACCGTGACGGTAATCTCTGTCCAAGCCAGGCCTCAAGAAAAAGTCCCAAATGGTCAGTTTCGGATAAGCCTGAAGATAAACATCACGCTCGATACCGGTCAACCTCCAGAAGTCCTGATCCTCCATGTAGCTTCCGTCATGCCAGCGGTATACCTGCACAGCCAGCAGATTCTCTCCTTCCTTCACACAGGAAGTGACGTTAAACTCTGCGGGAGTTTTCGAAGCCTTGGTCATTCCCACCTGTTTTCCGTTTACATAGACACGTGCATAACCTGTTATCGATCCGAAATGAAGCATCACCTCCCTGCCTTTCCACTCCGAAGGAACGGTGAAACGAGTGCGGTAAGTCCCCACCGGATTGTCCACATCTATGTAAGGCGGATTCGGCGAAAAGACATACTGGATGTTGCGGATAATCGGTTCGCCATAACCTTGCAGTTCCCAGTTGGAGGGCACTCGAATCTCATCCCAGTCCCTGTCGGACAAGTCCGTGCGATAGAAATCTTTCACACTCGCCTCTATCGAAGGAGCGTAACGGAACTTCCACGTCCCGTTGAGCGACTTGTACCAGGGAGAACGGCTGTAATCCTCAGTCCGCGCATCTCCAACCGACTCGTAGAGCGCAAAGCACGCATGAGGCTTCTCCTTGTTCCATTCAAACCGTGTGGGGTCTTCCCATTCGTTCTGCCGGGCGAGTGCTATGACCGGCACACATAACAACATTCCCAATATCGCAATTCTATTCATCTTAAAATCATGTTTTTACTGTATTCAAACGATGTCTGAAAATTACCCCGCAGCGGTTGTCTGATTACTACGGGGTAAACTGCCATCTGCTCAGGGGTAGTTTCACATTTATCCTTAAGTAGTTTCTCAATCCAAATCATTGAACAGCAGCGGACCAAAGCTCGGATGACCGCCGTCATACTCGTCTTCCACGTATGTTTCCAGCAACTCCGCCGTATAGGGCATACTCAATCCTCTGCGGTTCACATAATGATTATATGCCATATAGAATACGGGCTGCCAGCATTGTCCGCGTTCCGTGTCCACCCCATCGTTTTCACCTTTCGTCACAGCAGAAATTTCTGTCCAGTTGGAATACTTCCCCGTAACGTCCGTCCATGTCTTGAACGGTACATCGTAACCGAGGTTGTATTTCACCGTATACTCATACCCTTTCAGCACACGGTTGTCGTAAGCCGAATAGAGATCGTTCCCTTGCTTCCACGCAATTTCACAAATGGCCGACAAAGCCCCGATTCCCAATACAGTATGCTGCTGGTCACGCCCTGATTCCTGGCATTGTCCGGTATCTCCGTCAATATAGTGCGCAATAGTACCGTTGTCATAAGCATAAAGATAAAAGTTCACGCACTTCCGGTACATCTCCACATCATCCCACAAAATGGCAGCCGCCATATATGACTTCGTAACATGAAGCCCCCAGTTTCCATTCGTATTGGGATCGCTTGCGTAAAACTCTTCCCACACAGGCAGGAAGACGTTGCGGAGCATTGTGCTGATCCGCTCAATCTGTTCGTCAGTTATTCCGTCAGGATACTTTTCCGACTGATGATAAGTGTGCGACAGCATTTCAAGCCCGTATACAATCTTGATACCTTCCAGCCCGGCCATCAACGCCGTATCATTCCCGTCAATGTCTTTCAGCGTACCGGCATAGGCAAGCATGATTTCGAGTGCCTTCCTCGCATGTGCCTCATCCTGAGTTATCATCCACATCACCGAGTTAAGATAAATCGCATCGAAGTCCCGTTCTGCATTTACCTTATTGGCTGCATAAGCCCCGTCACGGGCAATCACCTCGTAAGGGCCGTTCATCGAATAGTCTGACTTGGCTTTCCAGTCTTCTCTCATTTTGAGAAAGATGCCGTAGGCCGGCTCTTTCTGCCGGTCCACCAGGTCACGGATATGCTCTATATCCTCCTGCGTATGAAGTACACCCGGATGAACCAGACTTGGTGTATATTCCGCACCCACTTCCCAAGAGTCGATATCGTTCACCCCGTTCTCAAATTCCGCCTTGCATCCCATTGTCAGAACGGAAAGGGCGCAGGCCGCAAACATTTGTATATAATTCAGTTTCATACTACTTATCTTTTATTCCGTTTCAAATAAATCCTGAAAACAATCGATTACCTTTATTATAAACTTGCCACATCCATTACCGGATACCGCTTTCCGAAGCTATAAGCGCATCCAGCTCTTCTTCCGACCTGAATGTTTTCACCCAGTCGATTTTGATCGTTCCATCCAGCGGAGCACCGGCATCATACCACAGCTTCCACCACTGGAATTCTACATTCTCCATATTAATAGCCGATGAAGGAAGAAACTCATTGGACGCCCCAAGTCCCTTTCTCGTAAAATCAGCCACATACACCTTATAGTCGCCACAATCTTTTACTTCCATCTGATTCTTGCCCTTGTCTGTATTTTCACCATACTTTCCGGCAGGTGTTTGTCCTTTGGTCCAGATATCAAGATAATATTCCATCTTATCAGACTCCGCTACAACATCACCTGGCATCCATACTTTGACAGCAAGAATAGGATAATTTCCTGCATGAAAATTGACTCCCCCGGTTCTTGCTATGCGAACCGCCTTATAGTTCTTATCATCTCCCGGGGTGAGCACAAGTTCACTGTCTTCAATCCCTACAACCATTCCAACATTGTTAAAAATAGCCCAGGGGGCTGTATAGTCGAACGTATCATTCACCTTTCCTTCCACAACCTGTGCATCCAGCGCAGCAGAAACTGAACTGCCTCCATATTCTGCCGATGCGGTAATAGTTACAGAACCATAATCATGCACGGTCATCACACCGTCTTCGTCAAAACTAACAACTGAAGGGTTCGAACTTTCCCAAACCAAAGTAGAAACCGTAGCGTTCTCCGGAGTCACTTTCACGTTCAATTTCGACACCTCACCGATGGCCAGCTCGCTTTGAGATTCATCTATTTCGAGCGACTCTATCGGTATCACAGGCATCACAGCTATTTCAAACACCTTCGAGAAATGCCGGCTGTCAGTAGCCGTTGCCCGGATCTGCGCCGTTCCTGCTGCAACGCCTCTCACAAGCCCCGATTCTGAAACGGTAGCGACTTCCGGAGTAAGGCTTTCCCACTTCAGTCCCGGATAGGTAGGTTCTTCAGGAACGGTTTCCCACGTCAACTGAAGAGATGCCGTCGCATAAACCGACAGCTCGTCTTCCGGATTTGTCAGAACGATATCATCTATAAATACGATGTGCTCTATAACCTCTACCGTAACGGATGCTGCCGTGGCATATCCCCACTCAGGCGAAACCGTGACAACAGCAGTGCCGAGTGCATGAGCTGATATACGTCCATCCTCCGAAACGCTGGCAATTTCCGGATTGGCAGAAGTCCATATCACATTCTTGTTTGTCGCTTCTTCCGGCAAGACCTCCCATGTCATCAGCGAATCCGTATTAATCAGCAACGGGAGATTTGGAGTTACTCCTACATTTATTTCCGAGATGAGCACCTTTTCGTCTAATGCGGGAGAAACAGTTTCGTCATCACAAGAGCAAAATCCCATGGACATTCCTCCACATACGAGAAACATCCCGATTATATTCGCAAATATGTTTCGTTTCATAATCATTTCCTTAACTTTAATATTCTGTTCGTCATTCGTCCCAACCCGGATTCTGCTTCAGATTCGGATTCAATTGCAACTGGTCGACCGGCAGCGGATACAAATAATTTTTTTCCTGCCATACACGCCCAGACTCCATGAGCAAGCAGCCTTCGGCGTCCTTGTTTGCCGAAGCCGCAGACGCCCATGTAGTTTCGTATTCAGTGCCCGTCCATTTGATGCCGGTCAGATTCATCGGCATCTCAGTTTCCGCCGTTTTCCAACGCTTCAGGTCATCCAACCGGAAACATTCGTCAAACAGCTCCACTGTACGTTCTCTGCGGATTTCAGTCCGCATGTCCAAGCCATTCGAAGGAACAAAATCATTTGTAAGATCAGGCATATCCGGGTTAACGCGCTTGCGCACCAGGTTGAGCGATTTTGCCAGATCCTGATCTTCTATCTTGTCGTCGCGTTCAAACACCGCTTCCGCATAGTTCAGAAGCACTTCCGCGTAGCGGATAACCGGATAGTCGTATCCTTCACTGCGGTTAGCCACCCCGTCACGCTCACAACACCATTTGTGCATGGAATACCCTGTTCCGTGCCCCGGAACAAATTCACGGATTGTTGCGTTCGCCACTTCTTCCGCACTTCCACTCCAGTCAATCCGGCCTCCCCCGTTGCTCCAGTAAGTTTCTCCCGGAACCATCAGCGTATTCTTCATACGGTTGTCACGGTTCTGATATTCGGAAGCCATCGTACTGTAATCCCATGCGGACGGATCGACAGGCAAGCCATTGCTCTGAAGATACATGTTCGCCAACTTACGGGTTATACGGGTGACATCATTGTTAAAGCGCCCCTCCGTTATGTTAGTTCCGACGGGATTAATCACGCCGTCATGCCTCTTTGCAAAAATATATTCCCGGTTCGCGCTTTTGTTGATACCTGCCGGATTAGACTTCTCGTTTTCCAGAACAAACAGATACTTGTATGCGAAATCCCCCAATTCCGCCGGCTTGAAAAGTTCAAAATTCCGGCTCATTATCACTTCATCAGCAGCCTTGGCAGCAATATCCAGCAGTTGGCGAGAACGTTCCGTATTTTGGCCGTTTCCATCATGAAACTTCTGCCAAGTCCCTTCATAAAGAGCAACTCTTGAGAGAAACGCATAAGCAGCCTCGCTTGACACTCTCCCTTCGTCCGAAGAAGCTATTTCGTTGAAACCGGGAAGCGCTTCCGCCGCTTCCTGCAAATCCTGCACTATAAAGTCAATCACCTCCCCACGCGGATCGCGTCCCTGCTGCATCTCCGGATCATCCACATCCAGCGGCCTGTCCACAATGATTACATCTCCATAAAGCTGCACCAGATCAAAGAAACAATAAGCTCTGAAGAATTTGGCCTCGCCCACATAAACAGCAATATCCTCAGGAGTACCATAGGATTCCGCCCGTTGCAGAAGAATATTTGCCTGACGAATCCGATTATAGTTGTCCGTATAGTTATTGTCTGATGTAGGAACGGTATTCGTTCCGTTACTGTAAAGGTCCAGTGTTGTGCTTGTCTTCAGGTCCGAACGTCCGTCGCTATGCGGACTACTATCCAGCCGCCGGAAATCAAGCGGCCACCCGTAAAACTGCGTAGCAAATAACTTGAACTGGTCGGGAGTAGACCAATAGTTCGTATCGGCAAGCTGTGTCTTCGGATCAAAGTCCAGACAAGAAGGAAAAGCCAGTGCTGCCGCCAATCCCAAAATGATATGTAGTTTAAGCTTTTTCATTGTATCAATTGTTTAGAATGTTGCGTTTATACCTACCGTGAATGTTCTGTTGAACGGATAGCGGTCTTTGTCATCAACCTCTCTCGTTGCTTCCGGATCCCATCCGTCATGAATATAAGTCTTTTCCCAAATATCGGCTCCGGCTACATAAATTCTCAAATTCGTCATGAAGTTGCCCATCTTCTTCAGCACCGACTTGGGCAATGTATATCCCAGCACAATGTCCTTCAAGCGCAGATAAGCACCGTTATCAACGGACCATGTAGACGAAATGTAGTTGTAATTGTTGATAGAGCCGGTATTCGAATAGCTCGGATAATAGTTATCAGGCGTTTCCGGACTCCACACATTGCCCACAGACTGGTTGGAAGTATTCAGCCAAATGGCTGAGAATGGCACTTTCCACGCGTCAATGCCACGATAGATGGTACGTTTGCCGACTCCCTGGAATACTGCAGAGAAATCAAGACCTTTCCATTCAAACCCGAAATTGAACGAGAATGAAAGTTTCGGATCGTCAGAACCCAAGAAGACCAAGTCGTCCTGCGTCAGCCTGCCATCTTTATTCACGTCCTCATACATATGATCACCCAGACGCAGCAGATTGCTCGGCATGTCTATCGTATTGTTTCCTCCATACCTCTGTGTGTACTTCATCAACTGTTCTTCGTTCTGGATTTTTCCGATATAGCGGTAACCGAAAATTGAATTCAACGGATATCCGTTCAAAGCTGCATTATATCCGGCAACCTTCACTGTTTCACCTCCATCAATCAATTCGTTGGTCATATAGGTCAACGTACCTCCGACATGATAGCTGAAATCCTTAATCCGGTCACGCCATGTCAGACTTCCGTCATAACCCTTCGCCTCGAACTTTCCGCTGTTCATATCAGGCGCGCTTCCTCCCAATATGCCCGGATAAAGCCTTTCAACCAGCATATTGTTGTTCTTTTTCATAAAAAGTTCGAAACTGCCCGAAAGACGTCCGTTCAAGAAGCCGAAATCCAAACCGACATTATAATTATAGATGCGTTCCCAGGTACGTTCCGTACTGACCAGACCAGCAGACTCCACATAAGTCGCATTCGAACTTCCCAGATATGCACCCGAACCTGCCCGATAGTTATACAATTGAATACCGTCATAACGCCCGATACCGCTTTGGTTGCCGACCTCGCCGTACGAAACCCTCAGTTTCAGTTCATTGACATAATCCTTTATATTTTCCATGAACGCCTCCTCTGTGATTCGTCATCCTCCGGAGAAACCATAGAAAAAAGCCCAACGATTTTCAGGAAGGAATTTGGAAGAACCGTCATAGCGCGCATTCGCTTCGAGCAGGTATTTTTCTTTGAAATTGTAGTTTACACGACCGAAATAAGAAAGGATGGCCTCCTCCCATTTATCGACTTTATCAATGTAAACTTCACCCTGTCCGTTCAACGCATCCAAGGAAGGCTCCACATTCTCTGCCTTTGTCGCGCTGTAATCGTATGCCCCATAATCATACTGGACACCTGCCATAACCGTCAAATCATGCTTCTGACCAAACAACTTCGAATAAGTAAGGAATGCAGATGCTGTGGCATTGTCTGTACGGGATGAGCTTCTCATATACGAAGAGTCTTCCTGCCTGGGATAAGGACTGTTTTCGTTGCGAATCAGCGTTCCGTCATAAGAATACCAGTCGATAGGCAGATACTCTTCATCACGGAAAGCAGTATTCGTGCTGTATCCCAAGGTTGCATTGAAGTTCAATCCGTCAATGATTTTCCACTTCAGCACCTCATTGATGCTCATGGAAGTGACCACCAGTCTATTGTCACCTCCCAGTTCACATAACCAGTTCGGCGTATGTATTCCTCCCCATGCGTACGGTTTTCCGTCAATTGTGGAAACAGGCAAGCCCGGCTGGGGAACGCTTCTCCCCAATGCTCCTCCAATCTGTGTCGGAGCGACTTGATGCTGACGGCTGGCAGAAATGTTCGAGTCAACACTGAAGTTGTCTGTTATATTAAAGGTATTTGAAAGGCGTACATTAAAACGTTCGTTCGAATTGTTTCCCCACTGCAAGGTTCCCTGATCATACAAATATCCGAGCGACAAACGGTAAGTGGCCTTATCCGAACCTCCTGAAATACTCAAGTCGTGCTGAGTGGAATTAGCGTTCCCCCACAACACATCCGTCCAGTTCATGTCGTGAAATACGAAATCTGCTACACCCGTATATGCTCCCGGTATCGGAGCGACTCCGCCTCCCCCGTCCGCTTTAAACCAACTGCCTTTCATCTGTTTGGCCATTGTGGCATAACGTATCCATTGGTCATCTTCCGGACGTCCGTCATTCCGGCGCGCCTGAATCACTCCGTCCGCCCATTCGTCCAGACTCATCAGACGAGGCTGAAGCCCGACTATCTTGCGGGTATACGAACCGTTGTATTCTACCCTGGTCTTTCCCTTTTCCGCACGCTTCGTTGTGACAAGAATCACACCGCCCGCAGCTTTCGAACCATAGATGGCTGCAGAGGCATCCTTCAGAAAGTTAATCGACTCAATATCGGCGGCATTCAGCTGCGCCATCTCGCTTACTCCGCTTGCCGGCACACCGTCGATAATCAGCAAAGGTTCTGTCGTGTTTCTGGAAACGGCTCCACGAATCGAGATGCCCCATCCTTCTTCACCCGGAGCTGCGGAAGAACGAGTGATGCGAAGTCCCGGCACCTGTCCCTGCATAGCCTGCAAAGGATTGGCCACCGTGCCCTTGTCCTTGAACATTTCCGGTCCCACAACTGCCACAGAACCGGTCAGCGTTTCCTTTTTCTGTGCGCCGTATCCAACAACGACCACCTCTTCCAGCATCTCCGAATCTTCTTTTAAAGTTACCGACAACACCTTCTTCTCTGCAGAAACTTCCGTCGTTCTGTAACCTATATAAGAAATGACAATCACCGACCGAGGCGAAGCCACATTCAATGAAAATTTGCCGTCCAAATCGGTAACCGATCCGTTGGACGTGCCTTTTTCCATTACGGTTGCACCGATAACCGGCTCACCGTTCGGGTCGAGCACCACGCCCGACACCTTTGTTTTCTGCATCACCGAACGTATCTCCGCCACATCTGCACGCAAGGGCAAAACGCTCTCTCCCAACAGGGCGGCAGATACAAAGAACGCAGAAAACAAAATTCTTTTGGAAGGGAATTTCAAGAATTCATTCTTCATAACCTACAAATTTTAAAATTAACAATCACTCATTTTTGCATCCGGTTTCTTTCCTCACCAGCCAAAAGAGGCATCGGACACATTGCAAATGTAGATTAAAAGGAACAAGAAGAAGAATCTTTTCACCCTTGAGATGTCTATCTTCGCCCGATAAGACCGCGCACAAGACAACATTCTATAAAACAGAGGTTTAACAACAAAAAAGTCAGTCTTATTTAATTGAATAAGACTCTTTGGGAAGCTTTTGTTTTCCTTTTTCACGCAACAGGGGGGGGATTATAGCAAGTGTCCGCACGCTTCAACCGAAACGTACGGACACTTGCAAAGGAAAGCCTGGCGGCTCAGCTCACTGATTAGACTGTTTTATGTATTCATTCGGAGTAATACCCGTCTTATTCTTAAAGCAACGGAAGAAAGAAGCGCGTGAACCGAATCCGCATTTCTCTATCAAAGTATTCAGCGTATATTTTGCATGTGCTTTCCGAGCTATCAGCTCCTTGAACTCTTCTATCCGCCAATCATTGACATAATCATAATAACTTTTCTTCAGATATTGATTGAACAGATAAGACAAGGTATGTGAGGAAACACCGATAATCTCCGCCAGATCCATAAGCTTCAGGTCAGGATTCGCGTAAAGCTTCTTCTCTGACATCGCATTCTCCAGCTTGCGGACAAGCTGTCTGCATTCGGAATCCGACAAGTTGCTGGTCCGGTATTTTTCTTTCGGTGCCTCGAGCTTCTTCCGCTCCTTTCTTTTTCTCCCAACATAAACGAAGAAAGAACACACCATTGCAATACAGCACAAGACTATTCCTATAGTCCAGGCCTTCCAGTTCGTCGGCGAAAGCACTTTGACGGCCATGCCGGTTTCCGTATCCGGCTCACCCATACGGCGGACCTTGAATACATATGCACCCGGCTCAAGATTATAGTATACCGCTTCCGATTTCCCCACCAATCTCTTCCAATCGTTCTCCAAGCCTTCCAGCTTATATTCATATGCCGCATAAGCCGGATCGGTAAAGGCAAATCCGGAAAAACGGAAAGTCACATTATTCTGCTCGGGATCCAATATGACCTTACCGTATGTTCCAGCACCGCCTTTCATCGGAAACGGAACGGATTTCCCGTTTACATAAACTTCTGTCACATGCATCGTATAAGGCAAGCCGCGCCTTTGCCGCTTCCAATTCTCCGGAAGATAAAGCAGGCCCTCATTATTAGCGAACCATATTCTCCCGTCCTTGCCTCTAACCGGCTCACAAGGGAGAAAGTTCGGATCGGGAATGCCGCTCACAAAATTATAGGGAACAAAACTGTTTTTCTTATCATAATAGAACAGACCGCTCCCCGTACCAATCCAAAGACAGCTGTCTTTGTCTTCCGTAACGAATCTGATTTCCTTTCCTTCCAGCGGAGTGTCCGGCCCTATTTCATAGACCTTGCCCATTGCCAGATCTGAAACGAAAAGATTTCCTTTATACGGAACAAAGTAAAGCTTATGCTCCGAATCCTCAAACATGGAACCGACCTTTGCCTTGTCCGGAAAATATTCCGGAAAAACATTCTTCTTGATCGTTTTTGAGGCCGGATCCCAAATGGCTATTCCTGTTTCCGTACAGATCCATCCCTTGCGCATGGAATCAAAAAACACAACATAGACATTCCCCTCCGGCAGCGGAGAGTTTTTATGATCAAAATGATGCAAGAGCGAATTTCCTTTATAGCAATACACACCCGTTGATGCACCTATCCACAAACGTCCCTCTTCATCTGAGGAAAAACAAAAAACGCTGTTATGCCTGAACGCCTCAGAACCGTCGGCATCAAAATCTAGAATTTTCCCGGAATCAAGCTCAAACACATACATTCCTCCTCCGTATGTACCGATATAAACTTTGCCGAGAAAAGCATAACACGTGAGAATTATGTTAGACCGCAGCGAAGGAGTTCCGAAACGCACAACCGACTGCTTCTGCTCATCAATGCAATACAGTCCGTTACGCGAACCGATCAGTTTTTTCCCGGAACCAATGTAAATGCTGCGCACCGGAATGTGTTCGGAAGTGAAATACGGAGTCTTATAAACAGCAAATAACGGTTCCTGATGCACAGTATAGTCAACCCCCGTCTGATAAAGCCCTACTCATACCAAACTGTCCCTGTCGACCAAAAGTGAATAGACGGAATTGGAACGCAGCCCCGGCTCTTCCTTTCTCTCCGGATCATTCCGGAAAGAGCGCACAATCCTCCGTTCGCGTACAGACACGAAATGCACGCCGTTGCCGTCTGTCCCCACATAGAGCATATCGTTCCCATCATCCGACAAGGACATTATTACATCGCATCCCACATCAACATACCGGGAGAAAGCTGCTGTTTTCATATCAAACCGCAGGATTCCGTGATTCATTGTCCCGATATACAAAACAGAATCAAGGCACGTCATCGTCCGATAGGAGCATTCGCTTTCCTCTTTGAAAAGGCTGTTCGGATAGTGAGTTGTCTTTCCATTCTTCAGATTCATGGCATACAGACCGTTGCGCGTGATCATCCACAGACTGCCGCCCGCCTTGTCCAGATAAAGGCTGATGACAAAATTACCGGAAGAAAGGATGTTTGAGTCAACCTGACGGAATTCAAAAGCCCCGTCCCGGCAAATGTACAATCCTGTTTCGCTGCCTATATATAATGTTCCGTCATCACCCTGGCAAATAGACCGCACGCCGTGAGCAATTACATCCGGAGCAACCCGCCGCAACGAGTCACCGTCCACCTGCCAGAGTCCCATGTCATTTCCCATCCAAATCCGGTTGTCCGAGGTTTCTACAATCGTATTCACCCATTTCAGCTTTTCATTTTCACCGGGTATCGGATAATGCTTCAAGTGTATTCCGTCAAAACGCTCCACAGAAGTGGAAGTCCCCATCCACATATATCCGCACGAATCCTTATACAAAGCGCAGACCGTCAGGTCGGAAAGGCCGTCTGAACCCGTCAGCCCACGAAATGTGAAGGGAGCGGACATTGCAGAAAGAAAAGAAAGGAAAAGAAGGCATACAGCCAGGTATATAGTTCTCATAGTCAGTCGTCATTACGGTATGATACCGCAAAGATAGCAAAAAAACTCATAAACAAAAGCAGAAACCGACCAACCGCATCCGAAATTGCGGCCGCCTCAGAATTCGCATCCATCCGCTTCTCCTTTTCACCCCGACAAAGAGTCATGTCTGCCGCGGCATTTTTTATATTCCACAACGTGGAATATACGGTCCACAATCTGGAATGTACATTCCAAAGGCTGGAATGTACGTTCCACAACGTGGAATATAGAACCGTTCACGGCATTCGGAAAATACATGCACAAACAAGCAACAAACATTTTCACAGAAACTGCTTCATATATGTACGTATTTCCTTGCGTCCGGCCAACAAATGATTCTCTACCGTTCTTTTGGAGAGATTCATCTTTTCCGCAATATCCGCAGAACTTCTCCCCCGGAAGTGACTCTGCATGTATACTTCACGACGGCGTACGGGCAGCTCCGAAAGCTTGCGCCACAGCAGACACCTCAACTCATCCATAATAACACGGCTTTCTGTCCCCGCACAGAAGCTCTCTTCCGCCCCGCCTACATATTCCATCACCTCCTGCCACCTGTAAAACCTCCTCAGATAGTCTGTAACCAGATTCCGGGCTATCGTATAAAGCAATCGCTTGAGCGTGTCTTCACTCAAAGGCCTGCCAGCACTCCAAAGGCGGAGAAAAGTGTCTTGCACCAAGTCTTCCGCATCCTCTTTCCTGCCTATCCTGCCATAAACGTAAAAGAAAACATCATGTCTGTATTTCCGATAAGCATCGCCCACCAAACCACTAAATTCTGTCATTGTATCATTCATGGATTTATCTTTGAATATTTATATATGCTCCACAAATATAAACCTCAAGGTTATTTACAGAAAAGAATAAAAATCCTGATTGATACAACTACACGTAACAAAACTCAAACCGCGGAACTCTGCTGAAAATCAAACAGATAATTCAAAATTAATCTGTATCATTCAATAATATAAGACTCAAACCGGGCCGACAGGCACAACAAACTTCAAGGGCATCGGAAACATCTTAAAAACAAGATCTCCCGATGCCCTTGAAACCGGCCGCTGAAAAACAGCTTGTTTATTCAGCCTTTTCTTCGCTTTCTTCTTCTACAAACTCCGTTTCTCCGTTGGCTACAAGCAGATTGTACCACTGTACAAGTTTCTTGATGTCACTTGTATGCACACGGTCACGGTCGTAATTCGGAAGCACCTCTGCCATGAAAGCATGGAGTTCTTCGTTGGAAGCCTTCTTGTAATTGAAAGAGATCTCGCCTCCATTTTCCTTTTTCTTGATCGACTCAAGAACTGTGCCCAGCGGAACTTCGTCCGCATCGGTATACATGGCGATATCTCCCAACGAAATCACCTTGTCGCTGCCATAAATAGGCATTCTTTTCTTCTCAGCACTCACCGACTCAACAATCAGCATATTTTTTGCCTGTGATACCAACTTATACAAACCGGGCTTGCCGGAAATTGCCAAAATAGTCTTTAACATAGCTCGTCTAAATAATGTCTTAAAAAAATTAGTTGTCTTTCGGTTGACAAAAATACAATCCTCAGACGAAATACACAAACTATCCGATGTCTTTTCTGCCGATGAGCGCAATAAGAAGGTTGTCAATCTGGGGTTCAAGAGAAGAAATCCCGTCATTCAAGATAACAAAGTCCGATTTCTTCCTTTTCTCCTCATCTCCCATCTGCGCCTTCATCCGCGAAAGCACCTGGCGTTCGCTCATTCCGTCACGCTGCATAACGCGGCGGATACGCAAGGCTTCCGGGGCATATACCATCACGGTCTTGTCGACTCCTTTGTTGAATCCGGACTCAAACAGTATGGCACTTTCCATACCCACCAGACGGCATCCCTCGCTTCGCATTCTCTCCGCCCACAAAAGGAAATCATCAAACACGCAGGGATGAATGATCGAATTGACTCTCCGGGCATTTTCTTCACCGGCAAACAGATAGGAGGCAAGCAACAGCTTGTTGAGGGATCCGTCCGGAGCATAGACACCGGCTCCCAGCAGTGCCGTCAGTCCGTCACGTATTTCCGGCGAATCTACAGTCAGCATCTTTGCCCTGCTGTCTGTGTCATACAACGGCACTCCCCGCTTTTCAAGCAGAGAAGACACATACGACTTTCCGCTGCCTATCCCTCCCGTTATTCCCAGTTTAATCATCGATAGAATCTGCTTTAAGATCTTCGGGCTGCTGCTCTATCAGATAATCCACCGCAGCCGGAACAATGCGGATATGATTGACGAAATCCGGCGACTTCTTTACCGACAATTCAATCTTGTCCGACTTGTTTTTTACAAGCTCTTCGTAAGAAACTCCAATAAAGAAATCGTCTTCCGAGACAAGCTTGAAGTTTTTCAGGCCCACTTGAAATGTCACACGGACTTTCGAAGGAAAGGTGCGCAACACCTTTCCCGGAGGAAAGTTCAGGCCAACGACCGGTATTTCAATCGTTTTTTCTGAATACATGTCTGTGCATACCGTCAGATCGGCCGACGCAGGCACGAACTTGACACCGCGGATCTTCTGCAACGGAAGATGACGCCTCACGGTATCCGTGATATTCTCTATCGTGAAAGGAGCGGTGTAGGCAACAGAAAGAGTTTCAAGCAAGTTTTTCGGCGCGTAGACCGTTACGGAATCCGGAGAAAGATACATATTGCTCACATAATACTGCATCCCGGCCAGCACGGTTCCGTTTATAGCGACAGGCACCTGCTTAGCCTCCCCCTGCGAATAAATAAAGTCGATCGTATCGGGATGCACAGAAACGATCCGCGTGGTATTGTTCAATTGCGAGGATATTCTTTTCATGACTTCAGCCGTCGGGATATGCACGCAGCCTCCCTTATCCTTATAATCGTCGAAATTGAACACCACAGGAAAGAACGTGCGCCCCAGCATGTAATTCAAAAGCACAGTTCCCCTGTCCTCCACCTTCACTCTAAGCTGTCCGGGGATTTCGGAAGTCATTACAACATCTTCCGGAATCCCTTTCAGGCGCAAGGGTATTTTGAATTCGGCACGATATTCGTCGTTCATTGTCTGCAGAAGCCAGAAGCAGAATGACACGAACACAAAAAACAAAAAAATCAGAAACTCCCTGCTCTTGTCGCTTAGCAGGAAGTTTCTGATCCTTCTGTAAACAATTGGAATATATCTTCTTATGTTCTTCTTGGCGAACATCTTAAGTCAGACTTAATTTATTTGGAAGCCTGCGACTGCGCGTCAGGGTAAATCGAGTTCTTGTCGATTTTAATTTTTACGCTCGGAGCGATTTCAACGATCACAGCGTTGTCTTCTATTTCTTTAATCTTGCCATAAATGCCGCCGGCCGTAATTACAGACTGACCCACCTCAAGACCTTTGCGGAACTTCTGTATTTCCTTCTGCTTCTTGTTCTGCGGACGAATCATAAAGAAATACATGATTACGAAGATGGCTACCATCATAATGAGGAAAGAGTAGTCGGCTCCCCCCTGTGCCTGCAACATAACAGTTAACAAATTCATACTTTTTCTTGATTTAGATTTTGATTAATACTATTCTCAGTTCTTTGTCAGTTTATTGTCCTTCTTCAACTGCTTCACGATGCCGTCGAGCGTACCGTTGATGAAAGCCCCGCTTTTAGGCGTGCTGTACAGTTTGGCAATCTCAACGTATTCGTTCAACGAAACACTGATCGGTATGTTCGGGAAGCTGAGTATTTCTGCCAGAGCGATCTGCATGATCACCATATCCATCACCGCCACACGGTTCAAATCCCAGTTCCGCGAATTTTCGCTTATCAGATGGCGATAGTAATCCGCATTCAGAATCGAACGGCGGAAAAGACGGCGGGCAAAGTCCTGATCCTCCTCATCCTTGAATTCCGGAAGCAGCTCCTGCTTTTCCCCGTTCTTCGGATCAAAGCGCTTGATGGTTTTCAGCACAAACGTATCCACAATTTCCTTGTCATCGTTCCAATACAGACTCTGGTCTTCAAGCACATCATCCAAAGCCTGATTGTTGAACACCATCTTCTTGTAAAGCTTTCTCCACAGTTCGCGGTCTTCATCATACGAAGAGGTTTCGCTGGCCATATATTCCTTATATATATCGCTCTGCATAATCTGTTCGCAGAGGCCTTTAACGAATTCACTTTCATTCTCCCATGTCCGTTTTTGGGAAGCCATAAACTCATTCAGCTGAACATTTGATTCGAGCTGCGCGATAAAACGGTTTTCAACGAATTTCATGTTGGGCGACAAGTCTTCCTTCGTAGGAGCCAGTTTGTGTTTGGCTGCATCAATTCGTTTTGCAGCATACCGCGTCACCTCAACCATCAACAAGAGAAGATAGTTGTACAGATCATACGCTTTCGACAAGCTGAAAAACAATTCTTTCTCAGCCGTATCCAAGTTTTTACCACCATTCTGATAATATGCGTATATTATCTGAACTATCTTAAGACGAATAAGAACTCTATTAATCATATTAATTATACAAATTTCAGGTTTGCAAAAGTAATCAAATTTCTCAAACCAGACATCACTGCAGGGCATATTTTTTCTTTTTTTTAGAGATTTGTTTTTTTTATCCTGCCAGCCCTTTGCAATTTACAAAAAAATCAGCAATTTTGAAGCGGTTTTATAAGTATTGTGAACTATGGAAGAACTGAAAAAGAAAACAACAGCTAGTGAAGCAGACAAAGAAATCGTCTTCTCCAAAGCAATCAAAGCGGGGAAACGCATTTATTATCTTGATGTCAAGAGAAACAGAAAAGATGAAATGTTTTTAGCCATAACCGAAAGCAAAAAAATCGTACTCGGCGAAGGAAACGATTCTCAAGTGAACTTTGAAAAGCATAAGATCTTTCTTTACAAAGAAGATTTCGAGAAATTCATGGACGGATTAAAGCAGGCCATTCAGTTCATCGAACAGGAACAGGGTCCGGTTTACGGACAGACACACATAGCCGACACAAACAATTTGGGAAAGAATGCGCTTACGCCAGACGCCAATGAAATAAAAATAGACATTGATTTCTAATTTTTCGGGGAAAAGTTGGTCAAAAAGGAGAAAAAGGCTATCTTTGCACCGCTTTTAAAAAATCATCGTGTGCAAACACACAGTGTGATGGTGAATTAAGCAGCAAATCAACTTAATTTAGAGTAACACAAAAATTTTAAGTAATGAAATCAATTGAAGTAAAAGGTTCTTTAAGAACAGAAACAGGAAAGAAAGCAACTCACGAACTGCGCAAGAACGATTCTATCCCATGCGTGCTTTACGGATCACAGAAAGATGAAAACGGGAATATCATCGACACACACTTCGCCGTAACAAACGAAGCCGTAAGAAAACTGGTTTATACTCCGCATATTTATGTTGTAGACCTGAACATCGATGGCAAAATCGTCAATGCGGTCATGAAAGACATTCAGTTCCACCCGGTAACTGACAAGATTCTTCACATCGACTTTTATCAGATTGACGAATCCAACCCGATCGTAATGGAAGTTCCCGTTCAGCTTGAAGGATTGGCTGAAGGTGTGAAAGCCGGCGGTAAATTGTCACTTCAGATGCGCAAGCTGAAAGTTAAAGCACTTTATAACGTCATTCCGGAACGTCTGGTTATCAACGTTTCTAACTTGGGACTGGGCAAAACAATCAAAGTTGGCGAACTGAGCTACGAAGGTCTGGAACTGCTGAACGCAAAAGACGCTGTTGTCTGCGCAGTTAAATTGACTCGTGCGGCTCGTGGTGCACAAGCTAACGCTGGCAAATAATAAAAACTGACAATCCTTTTCAATGAAATACTTGATAGCCGGACTGGGGAATATCGGTGAAGAATACCGGAATACCCGTCACAATATAGGATTTATGGTATTGGACGCCCTTGCTAAGGCGTCCAATATTGTTTTTAGCGACAAGCGATACGGTGCAGTGGCAAACATGTCGGTCAAAGGACAACAACTGGTCCTGCTCAAACCTTCCACCTACATGAACCTGAGCGGAAATGCTGTGCGCTATTGGATGCAGCAGGAAAAGATTCCGCTGGAAAACCTGCTGGTAGTAGTGGACGATCTGGCACTTCCCTTCGGAACGCTGAGGCTGAAAGGAAAAGGAAGCGATGCCGGACACAACGGACTGAAGCACATCGCCGCTACATTAGGGACTCAGAATTACGCCCGCCTGCGCTTCGGCATCGGAAACGACTTTCCGAGAGGAGGACAGATAGACTATGTGCTCGGACATTTCAGCGAAGAAGACATGAAACTCATGCCCGAACGGCTGGAAATGGCTGGCGAAGCCGTCAAAATGTTTTGCCTGGCAGGACTGAACAATGCAATGAACCAATTCAACAACAAATGATTTTGTAAGAAAACTATGCCTGAAGCTAGAATAGACAAATGGATGTGGGCTGCACGAATTTTCAAGACACGGACAATAGCGGCGGAAGCATGCAAAAAAGGACGTGTATCCATAAACGGAGCCCAAGCAAAACCGGCAAGGATGATCAAGCCTGGCGATGTAATACAGGTAAGGAAACCGCCGGTAACCTACTCTTTTAAAGTGCTGCAGGCTATCGAAAAAAGGGTAGGCGCCAAACTGGTACCTGAAATCATGGAGAATGTAACCACTCCAGACCAGTACGAACTGCTGGAAATGAACAGAATCAGCGGATTCGTAAACAGAGCCAAAGGGACAGGACGCCCGACAAAAAAAGACAGGCGCGACCTCGACGAGTTCTTCACTCCCGAATACAGCGACAATTTCGATTTTGACTTCGACTTTGAGGACGAAGAAGACGAATGATCAGATATTGAAGCAGAAGGGCCGTATCATTTTCTCTGCCTGAAAATGATACGGCTCTTTTGTTATCGATAGAGATACCCCCTCTTTCAGTTTAGTCAAAATATGACCGGGAAAAACAAGCGCAGGCGCTCATTCTTCGTCCACATCATTCTTTCGCTCCTCCGGCTGGTTTACAGCGAAGAGCGCCGCCAGATTATCTTTTTCTCCCACAACCCAAAGAATATCACCTTCATTAAGCGGAAGGTTCACATCGGGCTTATGAAGGGAATCTCCGGTGGTCAGCTCGATACCGACAACAAGGCAGTGATACTTGTTGCGCACGCCGCACTCTCTTATCGTACGCTTGCAGAATGGAGAACCCGCCACTATGACAAACTGCTTCAGATACATTTCACGCTTCTCAAAATCATCATCCGAATGATAGTCTGAAACCTTTTCTGCCTGAGTCGTAAAAACAGACAACTGATCATCTGTCCCTATGACCTGCAACGTATCGCCCGGATAAATCCGGTTTTCTCCTCCCGGTATATTCAACCGGTGCTTTCCGCGGATAATAGAAGCCACATGCACCCCGTATTTCTTCCCTAAATCCAGCTCCTTCAACGTCTTGCCGCCCCACAGCGAATCTGCCGGAACAGTGAAGTCAGACAAGTGCAAGTCCCTGTCGAGCAGACGGCCCGCATATTCCGGACGCTTCTCTCCCAAATAGACCTTATGGACATCTTTCGAACGAAGGTTCTGCACAAAAGTCCGCTCCAACCCGATCGACTGCTTTTTCAGGAAACGCGAAAAGATCATCAGCACAACCAGCACCAGCGCTATGCCGACAACCAAGGCCGTCGAAGTCTGGAAAAGATACTCTACGATATATACAACAAACCCGATGCCAAGGATGATGCGAAGCAATATTACCGAAATCAGCGGCGCATGATTGTAACGGTTGTCAGCCCACAATGCCTTGAACTCGATGGAGTGGTTCTTCTTCATGATCATGGCCCGCAAAAACGGAGCCACCAGCACGATTGTCACGGCAGCCCCCGCCACCTTTCCCCAAAAGTCGCCCAAGGCGGAAACAAGCAGGGGAAGGAACAGATTGAACGACAAGACCATAACAGCCACACACAAGACCGAATAGACCAATACGATACGAAGAATAGCCGTCAGCAGCTTCTTCCAGTTGTTCTGATGGTTTATGGTGCTGGTTCCTGCGGAATAACGGCGGAGAAGCTCTTTCCAGAACCGGGGCAGATGAGCGTCCACCAGGCGATAGGCAGGACCGGAAAGCCGTATCATATAAGGAGTGAAGAAAGTGGTGATGACCGAAACGGCAACCACGATGGGGTAAAGGAAATGGCTCGTCACATTCAGGCTCACTCCAAGCGACGCGATGATGAATGCAAACTCACCGATCTGGGTCAGACTGAACCCGCACTGAACGGCAATCTTCAACGGCTGTCCGGAAAGCAGCACGCCGCCCGTACCGAAAACAGTCTGGCCGACCAGAATCGCCAGCACGATTACAATAATCGGGCCGATATACTCTACAATCATAGCCGGGTCTACCATCATCCCTACCGATACAAAGAAGATGGCTCCAAACAAATCCTTGACCGGATTGACCAAATGCTCAATACGCTCCGAATCGATGGTTTCAGACAAGATAGAGCCCATCACAAAGGCACCGAAAGCCGGCGAGAAGCCTACCTTGGCCGCAAGAACCACCATACCGAAACACAGCGCCAAAGACACGATGAGCAATGTTTCGTTACTCATCAGCCTGCGTACCCGGCGGAGGAACAGCGGAATCAGATAAATGCCTACCACAAACCACAGCACCAGAAAGAAAACCAGCTTGACAATGCTGTAGGCCATCTCCCCTCCTTCAAAATTCTTGCTAACCGCCAGCGTGGTCAGCATCACCATCAGCACGATCGCCAGAATGTCCTCAAGCACCAGAATGCTTAACACGATGCCCGCAAAACGCTGTTGCCTCAGGCCCATGTCGTCGAACGCCTTGTAAATGATGGTGGTCGACGACATCGCGAGCATACCCCCCAGAAACATGCAGTCCATCTGCTTCCAGCCGAACAGCCATCCCACAAACATCCCGATCAGAATCATGCAGAAAATGATGGTACAGGCGGCGATTACCGTTGACGAACCTGATTTAAGCATCTTCTTGAAACTGAAATCCAGCCCCAGCGCAAACAGAAGAAAGATGACGCCGATTTCAGACCATATCTGCATGTTCACCTCATCCGCAACCGAAGGCGTAAACTGGAAATGCGGACTGCAAAGGAAGCCGGCCACGATGTAGCCCAACACCAAAGGCTGCTTCAGTTTCTTGAATATGAGGGTGGTAATTCCGGCACAAATCAGTATCAATGCCAGATCGCTGATAAGAGGAGTCAGATGGGACATAATTTCTGCAAGGTTTTATTTTTGCAAAAGTAACGATTTACGGCCAAAACCTTTACAGATATTTTGTATTTTTGCGGCAATGCAGAAAAAGAATCAAAATGGATAAACAGCAAACGATAAAAAAGACATTTCCCGTACTGGAAATGAGCTGCGCCGCCTGTGCAGCAAGGGTGGACAAAACACTGAACAGGCAGCCGGGCGTATGCCGGGCAAGCGTAAACTATGCGGCCGCTACCGCAACCGTCGAATACGAGCCGGACCTCTGTTCGCCGGAGAAGCTGAAAGAGGCTGTCGTTGCCGCAGGATATGACCTGGTCATTGAAACAAACGAAGACAAGCGCAAGCAAGAGGTGGAAGATGCCCACGAAAGCAAATACAGAAAACTGAAGTTCCGCACCATGTGGGCCGTCATCCTGTCGGTTCCGCTGATGATTATCGGAATATTCTTTGCAGGAAAGCCTTATACAGACTACATCATGTGGCTGCTTGCCACGCCGGTTGTATGCTGGCTGGGAAGAGATTTCTACATCAATGCATGGAAACAACTGAAACACCGCACGTCAAACATGGATACGCTGGTAGCGAACAGCACGGGAATAGCCTACCTGTTCAGCCTGTTCAACCTGTTTTTCCCTGAGTTCTGGCTGGAAAGAGGAATCGAACCGCACGTCTATTTCGATGCTTCCAGCGGCATCATTGCCTTTATCCTGCTCGGACGGCTGCTGGAAGAACGGGCCAAAGGAAGCACGTCGGCAGCAATCAGGAAGCTGATGGGACTGCAGCCGCAAACAGTTACCCTGCTCTGTGCCGACGGGACGCAAAAGAAAGTGAAGGTGGAACAGGTGAGCATCGGCGACCGCCTGCTGGTAAAGCCCGGAGAAAGGATTGCCGTTGACGGAACTGTAACCGAAGGCACCTCGTATGTAGACGAAAGCATGCTGAGCGGAGAGCCGGTGGCAGTGCTGAAGGACGAAGGAGCCAAGGTATTTGCCGGCACCATCAACCAGAAGGGCAGCTTCCGGTTTACGGCTGAGAAAGTGGGAACGGAAACCGTACTGGCACACATCATCCGCATGGTGCAGGACGCTCAAGGGAGCAAGGCCCCCGTACAAAAGCTGGTCGACCGCATCGCAGCCGTTTTCGTGCCGACAATCATAGGCATTGCACTTCTTTCATTTGCAGGCTGGCTCATATTCGCTCCTTCCAACGGATTCACGCACGGACTTCTGGCCGCCGTGACCGTACTCATCATCGCCTGCCCCTGTGCTTTGGGACTGGCAACCCCGACGGCCATCATGGTGGGAATAGGAAAAGGAGCCGAACTCGGGATTCTGATAAAAGATGCGGAAAGTCTTGAAACGGCCCGCAAGGTGAATGCCATCGTACTTGACAAGACCGGCACCGTGACCGAAGGAAAACCGACCGTGACAGACTTGTCCGGAAGTCTGGAGGAGGACGGCCTGAAAAACATTTTCTACAGCCTCGAGAAGATGTCCGAACATCCCTTGGTCGAAGCGATCGCCGAACGGCTTCAGGGACAAAGCCTTCCGATCGAGAACTTCAAGAGCATCACCGGAAAAGGAATAAGCGGAACCGTAAACGGGACGGTCTATTTTGCCGGAAACTCCCGCCTGCTCGCAGAAAACCACATCGCCGTTTCCGGCGAACTGAAGAAAGAAGCCGAAAGGCTGGAAAGCGAAGCGAAAACAGTCATCTGGTTTGCCGATGAGAAACAAGCTTACGGACTGGCTGCCATCACCGACCGCATCAAGACAACGTCACAGGCGGCCGTCCGACAATTAAAGGATATGGGCATTGATGTCTATATGCTGACAGGCGACAATGAAGGAACCGCACGCTACATAGCCCGACAGGCAGGCATCACCCACTTCAAGGCAGGCGTACTCCCCGAACAGAAGGCTGCATTCATCAAATCGCTTCAGGCAGAAGGGAAAATCGCGGCAATGGTGGGCGACGGAATCAATGACAGTGCTGCCCTGGCGCAATCCGACCTCAGCATCGCCATGGGACGCGGAAGCGACATCGCCATGGACGTGGCCAAGATGACCATCATCTCGTCCGACCTGAACAAGATTGCCGATGCCATCCGGCTTTCAAGAATGACGGTGCTCACCATCCGCGAAAATCTGTTCTGGGCATTCATCTACAACCTGATAGGCGTTCCGATAGCAGCCGGCCTGCTCTACCCCGTCAACGGCTTCCTGCTCAACCCGATGATAGCCGGAGCGGCCATGGCAATGAGCAGCGTGAGCGTGGTGACCAACAGCCTGCGCCTGCGCAAGAAAAAATTAGGCAACACGGCCGCAAGGCCCGCAGCCGGGGCAAGACACATTGCGCCCGAAAAAGAAAAGGAGGATGCAGAACCTACAGCCGGGAAAATAAGGCAAGTCTACTCGGTAGACGGAATGATGTGCAACCATTGCCGCACCCGTGTGGAAAAAGTGCTGAATTCAATCGAAGGAATCTCGGCCGAGGTAACTCTCACCCCGCCCGAAGCAACGGTCACTTTTGCGAACGAGAAACTTCCGCTGGAGCAGATTCAGAGAACAATTACAGAAAAAGCAGGCGACTATACACTGAAAGAGATATGACCAAACTGATGCTGATGGTTTTTCTGGGAGGAGGCATCGGCAGCATGCTGCGGTATGCCGTCCAACTGCTGTTTGCCGGACGCATCACGCCCGGTTCGTTCCCATGGAGCACATTCGCCGTAAACCTGGCAGGCAGCTTCCTTATCGGACTGTTCTATGCCCTGGCCGGGCGTTTCAATCTTTCCGCCGAATCGAAGCTTTTCCTTACAACCGGCATATGCGGAGGCTTCACCACATTCTCCACCTTCAGCTACGAGGGAGTCAGCCTGCTCAGACAGGGACTCTACGGCACATTCTTTGCCTATGTCGCGGGCAGCGTAATTTTCGGGCTGGGCACGGCCTTTGCCGGAGCGTACTGCGGCAAACTTTTCATGGGCAAATAAACCGCCAAAAACTTGTTGGGAAAAACTCATCGACTTGTTGGGAAAGATTGATTGACTTGTTGGGATATTTTAAATGACTTAACGGGACATTTTTCGCGCCATACGAGAAACAACTTTTTACGGCGTTCCTTTTGATTTTGGACAAAAAATTGTACTTTTGAAAACTAACATTATATCAGACACAAATGAGCAACAAACAAACTTTTATCCTTGCCGCCTTTTCGGCTGCGGCCATCTCACTTGCATCATGCAGCAGCGACGACTATAATCCCATCTACCTGGTTGAAGCGGAAACTCAAACCGCGCTCGAAGGGAACCAGCTGCAAATCAGCATATTCAACAATGAAGGAGAGAAATACCTCATCCGCGGAGGGAAAGGAAACTATACGGTTTCCATAACCGACAAGAGCATCGCCGACTTCCGCTATGACGGGGACACGCTGACTTACCTGCCCGTAAGCGCGGGAACCACCGAATCCATCATTGCCGACCGGTCGGGAAACAGTTATCAGTTGAGCGTAAACGTAGGGAATCCACAGAGCATATTCACCGTAACAGGCATCGACGCCACTGTAATCGGAGGGGAACTGACACAGAACCAGACACAGGCGCTGCAGAACGAAATCACCCAGAACAGTCCCGTAAAAATCGGCGGACGCTTTGAACTGACCTATGCCGACAAGGAACTGTCTTCGGGGGACATCAAGATCTATCCCGAAGCGACAGGGGGATACAGCGTGGGAATCTTTGAGCAGAGCAGAAAGTACAACGAGAATACGGGTGCCGGACAGGTCTGCATCAAAGCGACCATGGCAGGAACCTCGGCACAAACCTACACTTTCTTCGTGACTTATCTCCAACAGAAAACATACAGATTCCAGGAAGACGTAACCAACCAATACAAGGGAACTTATCCTGCGCTGGAAGAGGCATACCGGATTTATGAACTGAAGGTGGAACAATAAGAAAGAAACGACTTTGGAGAGCCACCGCATCAAACTGCAATCTTTCGACCTGTTCGACCGTATCGAACGTATCCACCGCCAACCGACTGCAAGCCCGGAGAATATCCGGGCTAAATATATCCTGCTCTACAAGGTGCTGGAAGAAGCCGCCTATGAACTGACGGCTGCTTCTACCCTGAACTTCGCCAACCTTTTCTCACGGATCGACTATATCGGAAAGGAAAAGAAGATGACCCCTTCCGACCGTTACGCGATCCAGACCATGAGGCGCAACTGCAACAAGGCGATGGGCGACCGTTTCCAGCCGGACATGAAAGAGTATCTCTATGACCTCCGCGCGCTGGTACGCTTCGTGTCGCTGGGATTCGAAGAAGATATTCCCGCATCACTGCTGCCCGAAATCCCCCACTCCAACCGTCCCTATCCGGGAACAAGGCTTTCGCTCGTTCCCTACATACGAGCGTATGTGACCAGCTGGAACGATTCGCAGATCTTCGCTTCCTGCGACAGCGAGGAAGAGCCTTTCATCATTATCAATTACGAAAAAGCGGGATACGAAGGCGACCAGCTTTATATCCGGGAACTCCTGAGGGAAAACCTGCCGCTGAACCTGCTTGACGTAAAGGTGGACGAGGAAAACCATTATATACCGAAACTCATAGTCGCTTATCCCGACTACCTCATCGATGTCAGCGCACTGTCAAGATGCTTCCGCGAATACGGACACCATCCGCTGAACTACTTCATGGACAAGATTCTGCCGAGAGCCAACTCGGCCCCCATTCTGATGGGTAACCTGGCCAGCCAGCTGCTGGACGACTTCATAAACGAAAACCCGGACATGCCTGTCAGCTATGCCGGCTCGGTAAACAAGTTTTTCTCTTCCGCCGCGCTCGACTTCTGCACATGCAGCCTGCCTGCTGATTTTCACGCCCAGGCACAAAGCCAGATGATGAACATCCGCTCGTTTATCCATGACATGCTTCCGCGCAACATCTCCGGCTTCGACAGACAGAACACACTGCTCGAGGCTTCGTTCATCTGCGAACGCCTCGGACTGCAGGGACGTGTCGACATGCTTCAGAAGGACTTCAAGATTCTCATCGAACAGAAGGCCGGAAAACGTGACGAACGGAAGAACCGGCATAAGGAAGAACACTTCGTCCAGATGATGCTGTATCAGGGCGTGCTGATGTATAATTTCGGACAGCAGGCAAAAGACATGCAGACTTTCCTGCTCTATTCAAAGTACAAGGACGGACTGATCCTGGAGCATTTCTCTGAAAAACTGTTCCGCGAAAGCATACGCCTCAGAAACTGCATCGCAGCGCAGGAAATGAACTTCGCGGAAGGAGGAGTCACCAAAGTCATCGAGGGCCTGAGCACCGACTTGCTCAATGAAGCACGGACGCACGAAAGGCTATGGACTGACTTCCAGGAGCCTCAGCTACAAGCTGCCATCAACACGCTGAAACGCTGCACTCCCCTTGAGAGGGCGTATTTCGACCGCTTCTTCACGTTCGTGTCAAAGGAAATGCTGCTCAACAAGACGGGAGGGAACGACGACCCGTCCAGGGGATTCGCAGCTACATGGCACAATCCGACGAAAGAAAAGATGGAGGCAGGAAACATCCTGACAGGACTTACCGTGGCGGACAAGAAGAAAAGCAGCCCGGAAAAAGGATATGACTGGCTGGAGCTGAACATACCACAGCAGGAGGATGACTTCCTGCCGAACTTCAGAGCCGGCGACATGGTGATTCTTTACTCCTGTCAGGGTGAACCGGATGTGCGCAGCCAGATTCTGATGAAAGGAAACATCGTAGACCTGTCGCACGACAAGCTGACATTGCAGCTGCGCAACGGACAGCAGAACAAGGACATCATCGGAAACGAAAACGAAACGTACTGCATCGAGCACGACTCTTCCGACATGTCGCCGGCCAACGCACTGAAAGGCCTTTTCCAGTTTCTGAATGCTACCGACTTGCGCAAGCAGCTGCTGCTGGGCAGAAGAATGCCAACATCTGACCCGACAAAAAAGCTGAACGGGCATTATGGGACTTTCGACAGCCTGGTGCTGCAGGAAAAGCAGGCCAACGACTACTTTCTGCTCGTAGGTCCTCCGGGCACGGGAAAGACATCGTGCGCTCTCAGATACATGGTCGAAGAGGCACTGACAGAACCGGAAGCTTCTATCCTGCTTCTCTCATACACGAACAGGGCTGTAGACGAAATATGCAGCATGCTCACCGAATCGGGCATCTCCGGAAAAACGCCCTTTATCCGGATAGGCCATGAGCTTTCATGCGACAAGCGTTTCAGGACTTATCTGCTGAAGAACAGCCTGACTGACTGCCCCAAACTGGCGGACATCAAACGGAAAATAGCGGAAACGCGGATTTTCGTCGGCACAACAACTGCTTTCGCAAGCCGTCCGCATTTCTTCAACATCAAACGCTTTGAAACCGCTTTCATCGACGAGGCCTCACAGATTCTGGAACCGGACCTTATCGGCCTGCTTTCGGCACGCCACAACGGGAAAAATGCCATCGGGAAGTTTGTACTGATAGGCGACTACAAGCAACTGCCTGCCATAGCGCTTCAGGACGGAACGGAAGCTGCAGTCACAAACCCGCTGCTGAACGGAATCGGACTATATGACTGCCGCAACTCTCTGTTTGAAAGGCTGTACGGCCAATGCCCGGCGGACTTCAAGAATGTGCTGCGGAAACAAGGGCGGATGCATCCGGACGTTTCTGAATTTCCCAACCATGCGTTTTACTTCCACGAACACCTGGAGCCTGTCCCGCTGGAACATCAGAAGGAAGCATATCCCTATAATCCGTCAGCCGGAACCGACAGCGCCACCGAGCGTCTGCTGATGAACCGGCGCATGATATTCATTCCGGCCGGCACTCCCGAAGAATCGGCCACACTTTCAGACAAGACAAATATCAACGAAGCACGCATTGTGGCTTCTGTGCTTGAACACGTATATCGGCTTACGGCAGACTCGTTCAATCCCGACAAAACAGTCGGCGTAATCGTTCCTTACCGGAATCAGATAGCCATGATCCGGAAAGAAATCAGCAAGCTCAACATACCGGCATTGTCCGGCATATCAATCGATACGGTAGAACGTTACCAGGGAAGCCAACGTGACGTCATCATCTATTCGTTCACTGTCCGAAACTTCAGCCAGTTGAATTTCCTGACTTCAAATACGTTCAGCGAAAACGGATTCCTGATCGACAGGAAACTGAACGTAGCCATCACACGGGCCAGAAAACAGCTCATCCTCACAGGAAATCCGCAAATACTCGGAGCAAACGTCACTTTCTATAAGCTGATGGAATATATCCGGATGCATAACGGATACATCGAAGCTTCGGTCAGCGAATTCCTCGAAGGCAGGTTTCTGCTGCCGGAATACGACCGGCAATGGGATTTGAAAGACTCCGCCTATAATCTGCCGGAAGAAATGAGCCGCCTCTATGCAGAATACATCGGAAACGGACAGGGACAGGAAACCACGGAAACGGATACGGAATGCAGAGAATCTACTGCCTACGGACGCATAGACTTCCGAAAGGTGCCGCAAGAAAGAATACACGACTGCATACGGACCTACAACCGCTATTATATGCGCAAACAATACATGGCGGCAAGGACTGCCTTTGAGATTTGCGGAAACTGGCTGCGGCAGGCCATCAGAAACGTATCCGGACGGACTGTGTTCTGCGACTTCTCGTTCGAAGCGGGTTCTTCTGCCCTCGCCTTCGCCGAAACCTGCCGGAACATCCGGCACTGCGACCTGAACATGCTTTGCATTTATCCGGCGGATGAACTGGCACAAACGGCAAGACTTTTTCTTCAGAAGCTATTTCCGGAAGCAAACGCAAGTTTTCCTCCCAGCCTGTCAGCCGTAAAGAATGAGTTCTGGACAGCCCACTCAAGGCTTTCCGAACTGATAATCTTCCATTTCGGGAATGTCTTCGACAGGATATCCGAGGACGAAGCCAGAAGCCTCGCACTGCAAATAAACCAGCTGGTGCATTCCAGACCGCTTAATCACTATGCGGTATTCTACAGAGATGATGCAGGAAAGCGTGCTCATACGCATCCGTACAGAACATTCTGCAAGCATCTGACCAAAGAACTGCATCCGCTTCAACCGCAAATGCCTTTCTACGGCAGACTGATTTATCCGCAGAACAAAGACATACGGACTCCAGCCTGCGAGGATTTCTTATACGAAGTCAGAACAAACATACAATAACTTGCCACATGAAACAGATGCAAAACAAACGTGCCGTCATCATCGGCGCCACTTCCGGAATCGGATATGAAACAGCCGTTCGCCTGGTAGAGAAGGGATGGACTGTAGGTGTAGCCGGAAGAAGAACCGAAAAGTTGACAGAAATACAGAACATGGCTCCGGAGAAGATTCATACAAGAAGGATTGACATTCGGAATCACAATGCAGGCGATGAACTGCTGGCATTGGTCAATGAGATGGGAGGAATGGAACTGTTTATCCAATGTGCCGGAATCGGATTTCAGAACAGGGAACTGAAAGCTGAAACTGAACTGGAAACGGTAGGGACCAATGCCGAAGGATTCGTCCGCATGATGGATGCAGCCTTCCGCTACTTCACGGAAAAAGGCGGCGGACACATCTGCGCGGTCAGCTCAATAGCAGGCACCAAAGGACTGGGAGCAGCACCGGCTTATTCGGCAACAAAACGTTTTCAGAACATTTACATCGACTGCCTGGAACAACTGGCATATATGCAAAGATGTCCGATAAAGTTCACGGATATCAGACCTGGCTTCGTTGCTACCAGCCTGCTGAATGACGGAAAACATTATCCGCTGCTAATGGACGCGAAAACGGTGGCCCGGAAAATCGTATCTGCAATCGAACGCCGGCACCGCGTGGAAATCATCGACTGGCGGTATAAAATACTGGTATTCTTCTGGCGGATGATTCCCCGCCAAGTGTGGAAAAGGCTTCCTGTCAGCAACTGATTTCATGACAAAACACGTTCTTTGGCGACAATGAGGTGCAAGCGACGGTAAACATAGATAAAAGCCGGAACCAGAAACAGGTTGGCAAACAGCCAGGCGGTCGGATCGCCGAAACATACGCCCCAGAAGCCCCAAAGAGGAACAACCACCACACTGACCAATACGCGGGCTACCATCTCGGATACGCCGGAAAACATGGCCAGCTTCGTATAGCCGGCTCCCTGAATGGAATAGCGCAAGATACTCAACGAACCCAAAAGAATAAAGAATGACACATTAATGTGCAGAAACAATGCCGTATCGGCGATAATCTCTGTTTCATCGGGAGATATGAAAAGAAGTGCAAACTTCTCGGCAGCCAGCCAGATTACTAAAGCCACAGCCAGCGAATAGACAACCATCATCAGTGCAGCCGACTTGATTCCTGCCCAAATGCGGTCAGGCTTGCCGGCACCATAGTTCTGCCCCGAATAAGTTGCCATAGCCATACCCAGACTGTCAAGCGGACACATCACAAACATCTTGATACGCATGGCCGCAGTAAATGCAGCCACACAAGCTGTTCCCAACGCATTGTTCGCACTTTGCAGCATGATGCTTCCAATGGCGGTGATAGAAAACTGAAGTCCCATGGGAACTCCGATATAAAGCAACTGCTGCGCCAGCTCCGGGCGGAAACGGCGGTCGGAGCCTTGGGGCTTGAGCACATCAAACTTGCGGTACATATAAAAATAACAAAGCACAGCTGAAACGCCCTGAGAGAAAACAGTAGCAATGGCAGCTCCTGCCACTCCCCATTCAAGCACCAGAATGCAGAACAAATCAAGCAAGATATTCAGTACGGCTGAAAAAAGCAGAAACCAAAACGGAGTCTTGCTGTCGCCAAGCGCACGTATGATGCTGGAAAGAAGATTATAGAAGAACGTGCAGGGCACACCGGCAAAAGTTATCAGCAGATAGATATAGGCTCCGTCAAATATATTGGAAGGAGTACGCATGGTACGCAGAATCAAAGCACACAACAGGCTGGTAATTACGGCTATCAGCACAGACATCACAGCCGCCAGCTTCAGACTGACAGACACGTAACGGCGAAGAGTGACATAGTCGCGTGCGCCGAACTTCTGGGCAACAGGAATGCTGAATCCGCCGCAGCATCCGTTGCAAAAGCCAAGAATGAGAAAAACGACCGAAGTGCTTGCACCCACAGAAGCTAAAGCATCGATGCCAAGAAACTTGCCGACAATAGCAGCATCAGCCAGCGAATAGGTTTGCTGCAAAACATTTCCTAACAGCAAGGGAAAAGTAAAATTCAGAATCAAAGGCAGGCTGGGGCCTGAAGTCATTTCTTTTGTAGTCTGTGTCATAACATCACCCGTTAAAGTCGGGCAAAGTTACAGCAAAGCTTTAAAACGGCAGGATGAACAGCATGTTAATTCGTGCTACAGCAAATATTTTCTTGCTTTATGTCAAGAACAAAAAACTGTTCCCCGACTCACGTCGAAGAACAGCCACAACACAAACACAAAATAAAACACGACAAAACTACTATGCATTCGTACTATTCTCTCCCCTTGCGGGAAAAGACGACGCATCATATATATTCACACACCTATAATCCGCCATAAGTACGCCGCATTCATAAAACGTGTAAAACACGTCTTATGTTTTACCAATTTACAAAATATAAATTACATAATACCTTTTTCACGCAGATGAACCTGCCACTTCCATGCAGAACGCAACGTGTCTTCCAGTGTAGCCTCAGCCTTCCATCCCAACTCCGTGTTGGCATAAGTCGGATCAGCCCAAACTTTCACGATATCCCCTGCACGGCGGCCCGTTATCTGATAGTTCAATTTCACGCCAGTAGCTTCTTCGAACTTATTGATCAGTTCGAGCACAGAAACTCCGCGTCCGGTACCTACATTGAACACCTCAACTTTGTCTTTCTGCTTGTCTTCCAGGATACGGTTCATGGCAATCACATGAGCCTTGGCCAGATCCACTACATAAATATAGTCGCGGATGCAGGAGCCGTCAGGAGTATCATAGTCATCACCGAACACGCTCAACTTTTCGCGGATGCCCATTGCGGTTTGGGTTAGATACGGAATCAGGTTCTGCGGCACGCCGTTAGGCAATTCGCCGATCAAAGCTGTAGGATGCGCACCGATCGGGTTAAAGTAACGAAGCATGATAGCATGGATCGGAGAACCCGAAGCAACCGTATCACGGATAATTTCTTCGTTAATCTGCTTTGTGTTGCCATAAGGAGATTCAGCTTTCTTGATCGGAGCATCTTCAGTTACAGGCAGCTTGTCGGGCTGGCCATAAACCGTGCATGAAGAAGAGAATATGATTCCCTTTACGTTGTGCTTGGGCATCAGCTCAAGTATATTAATCAATGATACCAGGTTGTTGCGGTAATATAACAGCGGTTTCTGAACAGACTCGCCGACAGCTTTGCTGGCTGCAAAATGGATGATGCCCTGAATGCCCGGATATTTGGCGAAAACGTTGTCAAGCCCTTCATAATCCAGACAGTCAACTTTTTCAAAAGCCGGACGAATACCGGTAATCTGTTCGATACTGTCTACGACATCCGCACGCGAATTAGACAAGTTATCCACGATTACTACATCGTATCCGCTATTTTGCAGTTCAACTACAGTATGCGAACCGATATATCCAGTTCCGCCAGTTACAAGAATTCTTTTTTTCATGACCAAAGTTTTTTTTGTATATTGTGTATTATAATGAGTTTTTTATTTATGTTAGAGCAAATATAAGAAAAAGGATTGAGAAAACCGCCTGATTAATAAAAAAAGTGAGTTGAATATAGTTTATTTAAGTTTCAGACAGCGTTTCAATCCTCCCTCTGTTTTTCAGGCCATTCAGCCAAGCCCGAACAATACGGCAAGCCCCTTGTCTACACCGGAGAACCCCATAAAGGCCATAGCCAGCAATCCCGCGGTTATCAATGCGATAGACATGCCTTGCATTCCTTTCGGTATGTTCACCAGACTGAGCTGCTCGCGGATACCGGCAAACACAATCAGTGCAAGAGCAAAGCCCAAGGCCGTGGAGAAAGCATAGACAACACCTGTAAGCAGATCAAAGTCCTTTTGAATGACCAGAATCGCCACGCCCAGGATGCAGCAGTTCGTAGTGATCAGCGGCAGAAAGACTCCCAAAGCCTGATACAGCGCAGGGGACACTTTCTTGAGAATAATCTCCACCATCTGCACCAGTGCGGCTATCACAAGAATAAAGGCTATCGTCTGCATATAAGCAAGTCCGAACGGATCGAGCACAAACTTCTGTATCACATACGTGACGATAGTCGACAGGGTAAGCACGAAAGCCACCGCCGCTCCCATTCCCATTGCCGTCTGCACTTTCTTCGATACGCCCAGAAACGGACAAATGCCAAGAAACTGCGACAGGACAATGTTGTTTACAAATATTGCGGTAATAAATATCAGTACGTATTCCATAATGCAACGTTTTTAAGTCAGGATTTTCTCAAACGGTTCACGATGGCTATCAGATAGCCCAAAGCAATGAAAGCACCCGGAGCCAGCACAAAAATCAGCATTCCATAACTTTCGGGAACAATCGCCAGGCCGAACACTTTGCCCGTGCCGAGAAATTCACGCACGCTTCCAAGAAGAGTCAGAGCGACGGTAAAGCCCAGGCCTATGCCCAGCCCGTCGAAGAAAGAAGCCACCGGACCATTCTTGCAGGCAAAAGCTTCGGCACGTCCCAGCAGGATGCAGTTGACCACAATCAGGGGAATGAACAAGCCAAGCGTAGCATACAGTCCGGGCACATAGGCCTGCATCACCATCTGCAGTATCGTTACAAATGCGGCTATCACCACCACGAAAATAGGAATGCGGACCATATCCGGCACCAGATTCTTGATGGCAGATATCACCACATTCGAGCAGATAAGCACAAACATCGTGGCCAGTCCCATCCCCATGCCATTAAGAGCAGACGATGTGGTTCCCAGCGTAGGACACATACCCAGTAAAAGGACGAATGTAGGATTCTCCTTAATCATCCCATTGAGCAAGACTTTCAGATTATTCATGGCTGCCTCCTTTCTGTTCTGAAGTTATCGGATCATGGCCTTCCGACGGCTCGGCATACAAAGTCGCTCCGCTCGAAGCATCCGCTCCCTTGCCGGTTCCGGCACCGCCTTCCGACGGCTGCGTCGCTCCGCTCGAAGCGTCTGTATCTGCTTCCGTTTCTACAGGCTCCTCAACCTGGCCCGAAGCTCCGCTTGAGGCATCCACCTCTCCTTTCATATACACAGCGTATGCGTTGTTTACAGCCTGAAGAAAGGCACGCGAAGTAATGGTAGAAGCAGTTATGGCATCAACATCTCCGCCATCCTTTGTTACCTTGAGCGGAGATTCTCCCGGATTCTTCCCCGTGATGTCACCCTTTCCACCTTTCTTGAACCAGTCGGCAGCTTTCGATCCCAGCCCCGGAGTTTCCGAATGAGCCAGCAGCGAATAGTCGATGATGTTTCCTTCGGCATCAAACCCGACGAGCACCGTCAGGGCACCTCCGAAACCGCCGGCCGAGGCTTCTACCGCCGCACCGATAAAGTTTCCGTCTTTCGTAGCGCGGTATATCTTATACATTGTCCCTCCGACTTCCACCTCTTCAGGCGATTCGGCAGGGTTATTGTCAAAGCCGGGCACGACCAGAGCGATGGCATCGCTCAGCGCCTTGGCATTGGCCTGGGCAATAGGACCTGCGGTCACATTGTTGACCCAGCCCAGCAACGCCCCCGCGACCACAGAAAAACCGGTCAGCGACAGGAGCATGTTTTTCAGTGAGGAATCAAGCTTTTTCATTTTTTCACTACCTCCCCAAAACGTTTAGGTTTACAGAATGTATTGATCAGCGGAGTGAAAGCGTTCATGATAAAGATCGCGAACGACATTCCTTCCGGATAAGAGCCGAACAAACGGATAACCACGGTAAGAAAGCCGATGGCTATGCCATAGATTACCATCCCCTTACGGGTCATGGGAGAAGTCACATAGTCGGTTGCCATGAAGATGGCTCCCAGCATCAGTCCTCCGGTAAACAGATGAGCCCAGGGCGAGGCGTAAGTCGTCGGGTCAGCCAAATGCATCAGCCCCGTAAAGACAAACACCGTTGCCAGAATCGACACCGGAATGTGCCAGGTGATAATCTTCTTCCAAAGCATATAGGCCAGGCCCAGCAGCAGGGCAAGCGCGCTTATCTCGCCGATGCATCCCGGATTGTTTCCCAAGAACAGATCCAGGCTGTCCGGCAGCTGGGCCAACGCGCCGGCATTGCCATGAACCGCCTGCTTCATCAGCGAAAGCGGAGTGGCGGCAGTTTCGGCGTCGGTATAGCTGGCAAGCTGGCCGGGCACAGGCCACGACGTCATCTGCACGGGGAACGAAATAAGCAGAAAGATACGTCCCGCCAGAGCCGGATTGAAAGGATTGCAGCCCAGTCCGCCGAACGTCATCTTGGCTATGCCGATAGCCACCAAAGCACCGACAACAATGATCCACAAAGGGATGTTTGAAGGAAGATTGAATGCCAGCAGGATTCCTGTCACCGCAGCCGACCCGTCCATTATCGTGGTCCGCTCACGCTTCAGAATGAACTTGGTTATTGCCCACTCAAAGAATATGCACGCCATGACTGATGTCAGCGTAACGATTACAGCTCCCAGCCCGAACATATAGAATGACACCAGCAAGGCAGGAACCAAGGCTATGAGCACGCCGTACATATTTTTCTGTACGCTGTCGCCGCCATGCACGTGGGGAGATAAAGATACGATCAATTTATTTGCCATAAGATTCTTCTATTATTTTTTCGCATTGCGTGCGCGGATGATTCCGCCCACCTTTCCTTTTCCCAGCCGGATATAGTCGAGCATCGGACGGTGGGAAGGACAAGTAAACTGACACGACCCGCACTCGATGCACGACATTATCATTTCGTGTTCCACACGCTCCCAGTCGCCATGCGCCGAACACGTAGCCAGCAAATAAGGCTCCAGCCCCATCGGGCACGCGCTGACACACTTGGCGCACCGTATGCAAGGCTGCGGAGCCGTCCGTCCGGCCTCTTTCCGGTTCATTATCAAAACGCCCGAACTGCCCTTACATACAGGGACTTCAATTGTGGCAAGCGCCTTTCCCATCATCGGACCGCCTCCGATAACCTTTCCCGTATCTTCCGGAAGTCCGCCTGCCGCATCAATCAGCAGGCTCATCGGCGTGCCGAGCCGCGTCAGGAAGTTAGAAGGTTCGGCCAGCGATTTGCCGGTCACCGTCACAACACGTTCGATCAGCGGCTTGTTCTTCTGCACCGCTTCATACACGGCGAAAGCCGTACCCACATTCTGCACCACCGCCCCGACATTGACGGGAATTGCAGGAGGTGCAGGAACCTGCCGGCGGATGACGGCATCTATCAGCTGCTTCTCTCCTCCCTGAGGATACTTCACTTTCAAGGGAACAACCTCTATGCCCGGATAGCCGGCCGCCTTTTCAGTCATAATCCGGATTGCGTCGGGCTTGTTGCCTTCAATCCCTATATAAGCCTTGTCCACTTTCACGGCCTTCATCAGGATGCTCACCCCTACCAGCACTTCGTCTGTCTTTTCGAGCATCAGCCGATGGTCGGCGGTGAGATACGGTTCGCATTCAACGCCATTGATTATCACATACTCTGCCTTGCATCCCGGAGGAGGAGTGAGCTTGACATGAGTCGGGAAGCATGCGCCGCCCATACCGACCACTCCCGCATTCTTTATCTTTGCAACGATTTCTTCAGCCGAAAGGCTGCATTCCCTGACCAGCGCAGAGCTTCGGTCGATGCCTTCCTCCCATTCGTCGCCTTCCACATCAATGACAATGGCAGGCTTGCGGTAACCGCTCGCGTCAACCACATTATCGATTCTGTTCACTTTTCCGGAAACCGACGAAAAGATTGCAGCCGAAACAAAGCCTCCCGCTTCGGCTATCTTCGTGCCTACCTTCACCGCATCGCCTTTCTTCACGACGGGCACAGCCGGAGCGCCGATGTGCTGCGACAGAGGAAAGACAGCCTGTCCGGGAAGCCCTGCCTCACGGATGGCCTTGCCTGCCGACAGCTTGTTTTCTGCCGGATGAACTCCGCCTATTCTAAATGTTCTCACAGTTATTCTTGTTTAAATTCTTGATTCAGTTTACTTGCGCTTTTTCTGCCTGGCCGGGCGCGTCTTCTGCCGCAGCCTTCGCTTTGCGCGGAGGGAAATTAACAGCAACAATCGCTCCCTGCGGACATTCCATCTCGCACTTGCGGCACGACTTGCACTTGGCCGGATCGATGTACGCCAGGTTGTTCTCCAGCGTAATGGCCTCAAAAGGACAAACCTTGACACATTTTCCGCAACCGATACAAGCCGACGCACAAGCCTTTCTGGCTACAGCCCCTTTGTCTTTGTTGACACAACGGACATACACCCGCCGGCTGTTCTTCCCCTTCGGCCGAAGCTCGATGATGCTGCGCGGGCAAGCCTTGACACAGGCTCCGCAAGCGGTGCACTTCGCTTCGTCCACTTCGGGCAAGCCCGTTTCAGCGTTCATCCGGATGGCTCCGAACTGGCATGCCGCAACGCAATCGCCGCATCCCAAACAGCCGAACGTGCATCCGGTTTCCCCGCCGTAAGTCGAGCTGGCCACCGCACACGAGCGCACACCGTCATATACCGTCAGCCTGGGACGGTTGGCACATGTCCCGTTACACCTCACTACAGCCACCTTGGCTTCTGCGGCCACAGCTTCCAGTCCGAGGATAGCCGCAATCTTCTCCATTGTAGCCTGCCCTCCGACCGGACACAGTTTTCCCTCCAGCGAACCGGCCTTCACACAAGCTGAAGCGAATCCGGAACATCCCGGATAGCCGCATCCGCCACAATTGGCCTGCGGCAACACTTCAGCAACCTTGCCTATTCGAGGATCTTCATACACGGCAAACTTCTTGGAAGCCACATACAAGACGACCGCAGAAACCAGTCCTATAGCGCCCAATGAAATCACTGCCACCAAAATCAGATTCATAGATAGTTAGTTTATTAATTGATTATTGACTCTAAGGTAAAAACGAAAGTCCGCTTCAGACGGTTCCGGAAGAAATAAAGCCCTGCATAATAAGGCGCAAGCATCCCCAAAGCCACCAAAGCCGACAACGGCTCATTGCCTCCACTGAAATTCATGGCCGCAAACAGCGAAACAAGCATAACCAGAAAAGGACAGACAAAAGCCCATGCCACAGCCTTCAGTCCCAGCGACGACGCTCCTTCAATCATAACCTGCTGGCCTACACGACATTCCATCTGCTTGTCATTGATAACGTCGACCGACTTCTCTTTCGCATCGGCCGCGCTGCAATGCCCTCTCACGCCGCATGATCCGCACGCAGATGTCTGCACGATTCTTACCTTCAGGCAAGAGCCATTTATGTTTTCCACAATACCGAGATGTTTTATCTTGTCAGCCATTTTGCAAACCGTACATTACAATGCAGGAGCAAATGTAACATAAAAATTGTTTCGTTGGTAACGTTCACGGAGAAAATCGAATTAAAAACTGCTAAAACAAGCGGAACACGATGGACAATATGCCAAACAGCAGATTACTTAAATATGGAATCAGCAGAAATACAGGCCCCGCTTAATACGCCGGCAGGCCCAAGCAGAAACCGGACAAAAGCCAGACAGAATCTCTGCCTTTCCGGCGCAAAGCCGGTCCTTGCGCAAACGAAACTGGAAACCACAATGTGGAATGCAGAAACCACGATGCCGTTTATACAAACCACACCGCGGAATGCAGAAACCGCATTGCAAAACATATTGTCCAACAAGAAAAAACAAACAAAACACCATGGCAGCGAAGTATACGATGCAGGAGATGAAGAATCTCAGGAAAGAAGGAGAAACCTTGCTTTATCCGAAAATGGTCATGCAGGATTGCTGCGGAACCAACGAACTGGCCAGAATGATAGCCGGAGAAACCACGTTCAGCACGGGAGAGATACGGGGAATCATCGGCCAGCTTGCCCAGAGAATGGCCAGAGAAATGGCTGGCGGACACGCGGTGAAACTCGAAGGAATCGGCACGTTCACCCCCTCGCTGACTCTGAAAAAAGGCAAGGAAAGGGAAACGCCCGATGGAGAAGGGACACGAAGAAATGCGGAAAGCATCGAAATAAGGTCGGTAAACTTCAGGCCGGCAAAAGAACTGGTTCAAGAAACAAGCCTGCACTGCCGACTGGAACGGGCGCCGAAGAAGTCGAAGCTCCATGTTTCTGAATATACGCCCGAGCAACGGCTGGATATGGCAAAGCGGTTTCTCTCCGAACATGCCATGATGACCGTAAGCGACTATGCCAGACTGGTGGGGCTGAGCCGGACCACAGCCAGCAAGGAACTGCGCAAATGGCTCGAAACAAACAGAAAAGACATCGGAACCAAAGGGAAAGGCTCCCACCGGATTTATGTAAAGGCTCCCGGAGCAGAAGGAAAGCAGGCATAAAAAAGGGAGCGGCGGCATTCAAAAAGCCAGGCGCGGGGACACAGCGTTCATGCACAAAAGCTGAACACACGGTTCCCAGACCTGGCCTTTCAACTACGTCGCTCCCCTAAAAAGACTTGTACGGCTCTTCAGCAGAAAGACATTCAGTTCTGAAGTCCCGGATTGGCATCGATGGCGTCTTGGGGAATGCGCAGCGTATAGCGCGAGTCGTTCTCCTCCAGCACATACGATTTGCCGCCGATTTCCTTTTCAATCCTCGGGCGCGAAGTGCGTCGCAGGTCAAACCAATAATGGCCTTCGAAAGCGAGTTCACGCATGCGCTCGTCCAGTATTTCCTGAACCAGCTCCTCCTGGCCCATCGCTTCTGCCGCCCTCGCTTTCTCTTCATAGCCGGCCTGCGTGTAGCGGTTCTTCACCAGCTGGAGCAAGCGTTCGCGGGCTTCGGGCAACTTGCCAAGGCGCGCAGCCGCTTCAGCCGCATTCAGATAAAGCTCGCCGGTGCGGAAAGAGCATTTGTACTGCGATTTTCCTCCCCTCACCGAAATGTAATTGCCGTTATCGTTTTGCGAGAAGTACGTTGCCCGGCGGAGATCCTTCCCGTTTTCATACCGCTCCACAAAAGCAGGAGCCACCTTTATTGAAGGAGCATTCGATTCGCCGCAGATAATCTCGTAGGCGTTGATCATTTCGGCCGAATCAAATTCGCCGGGAAGCTTCGGCGTATCTCCGCCCGAAGCGTTCAGGTCAACCAGGTCAGCCTTCACTTTCAGCACCTGTTCCGCAGCCTGGTATGCTTTTTCCCATTCGCCCATATAAAGGTATACCCTCGATTCAAGAGCCTCGGCCGCCAGTGAAGAAAAGCGGTAAATATACTGGGTTTCCCATATATCCTTGCTCATCAGCGTCTTCGCGCGCGCTATGTCCGAAAGCACCGCATCATAGATTTCTTTCACCGTGACACGCCCGGGCGTTCCCTCCAGATCCATGTCCCACTTCAAGGGAACGGCCTTGCTTTCGGGTCCTCCCGCTTTCGTATAAGGCTCTCCGTAAAGATTGACCAGCAGGAAATGCATGTATCCGCGCATCATATAGGCTTCTCCCACCAGCTGGTTCACGTCTTCAGGGCTTCCGTCAGCAATTTCGTCCTGCTTGGAAATGATTGCATTCGCATAATAGATGTTGCTGTAATAATCCGACCAGCCGAACTGGCGGGTGCTTGCTCCCGGATTCACATCGTTCCAGATTTCGATATCCTGGTAGATATTGACATCATAACTGCTGCTGGCGGATACGAAAGCGGCATCAGTGCGCAGCTCACAAACGCCCCGGTCGCTCATTTTCTTGTCGTAAGCCGTGGCAAGCAGCGCACGGTAATCTTCGAGCGTGCTCGGAATGACCTTCCCTACCGGCTGTATATCAAGATAAGAGTCGCAGGCAGGCAATGAAAACAGGCATCCGGCCAAGAATGCTGTCTGGTATAGTTTCTTCATCATAATGATCATACGTTAAAAGTTAAGATTCAAATTAAAAGTCACAGACTTCGGTATCGGTGTGGAATACAGGTTGCCCATCGATTCCGGATCCATATAATTGCTGTAGTCACTGCTGATGACAAACAGGTTGCGCGCCTCGATCGCAACGGTTGCGTCGCCGATGCGCAGCTTGTGAGTCCATTCGGAAGGAAGGCGGTAAGCCAGGCGCAGGTTCTGCAAGCGGGCGTAGTTCAGTTTCTTCACCCAGATATCCAGCGAATTATAGATGTCCCTTCTCGAATTGAACAGGTAATAGTCGGCCGGATTCGTTCTTTGTGTTGCCAGCGCAGGCAGCGTGCCGTTCGGATTTTCCGGCGTCCAGCGGTCGAGAATATCCCGGTTTACGTTGCGCCCCAGGTCAAAGTCTGTGATGGAATAGCTGGGAGAAGTGCGTACATGCGCCCCGAAGTTGAACGAGAAGTTGATGTTCAGCTCCCAGTTCTTGTACGACAATGTATTCAGGAATCCGCCCGTATACGGCGCGTCTGTCGTTCCTGCATAGGTATACATATCCCTCTGCTCTTCCACGGTAGCTCCAATGTTGTATGAAGCGTCACCCGCTCCGGTATCCGTCATCTTGAACATTTCTTCCACGGTCACGGCATTTCCCTGCTTGTCTTCCAGCAGAATCTGCCCGGTTTCCTTGTCGATTCCTTTCGTTTTCAAGGCAAAAATCGCTCCTACCGGATAGCCTTCCAGACTCGGCGTTGTCTGATCTTTCTCCGTAATCACTTTCAGCACCTCGTTCTGGTTGTATGCAAAGTTGAAGGTCGTGTACCATGAGAAGTCTTTCGTTGCAATGTTCCGTGTCTGCAGGTTCACTTCCACACCTTCGTTGCGCATACTTGCCCAGTTTATGGTCATGGTGCTGAACCCGTTTTCAAGAGGCAGCATTTTCGATCCGATCAGATCCGTTCCTTTCCGGTGATAATAGTCTACGCTCAGGTTGATCGCCTGGTTCAGCACAGAGAAGTCCAGCCCCACATTATACGTGGCGGTCTTTTCCCATCTCAGCTTGCTGTTCGGCGCACTGTTGATGGCAATGGACTGCTCGCTTCCAAATCCGGGCAGCAGACTCACATTGTCGTAAATGCCTACAAGGAAGGGCGACGTGTTCTTGTCGATGTTTCCCTGCAGACCGTATGAAAAGCGCAGGGCCAGATTGTCCAGCCATTTCGCTTCCTGCATGAAAGTTTCGTTGGAGATTCTCCACAGAGCACTGGCCGAATAGATGGGAAGGAAGCGATACTTCTTGTCCACCCCGAAGAGGTCAGAGCCATCCAGACGGACGCTGGCCCCGAACGTATAACGGTTCATGAGCGTATACGAACCATTGGCGTAGAACGAAGCGAAAGCATTCTCCTGATAGCTTTTGCTTTTCAGCTTCCAGTCGTTTGCACGGCTCTCGTCGGGGAACACGATGTTCTGGAACGTCAACGTCTTCGGATCATAGCCATACCCGGTTGATGCCGTGTTCTCCAGCCAGTTCTTGCGGATTTCCGAACCGGCCATCACCTGCACGTCATGAATGTTTCCGAACGTATTCTTGTATTCTCCCTGAAGCTTCCAGGTTATCTGCGAAGTCGTGCTGGATGTATTCCGCAGCATTCCTCCTTCCGGTATGAGGTAGATGCGCGTACCGTTCTTATAGTAAGTGTTGTTTTCACGCTGGTTGCGCATGTTGTATGTATTTTTGCCCACATACTCCTCTTTCGCAAGCTGGTCCCACTGAACGCCTACCTGCGACGACACCTTCCACTGGTCATTGAAGCGCAAGTCTACATTGAAGATCGAGTTGATGGCGGTAGTCACCGACTCGTTTCCGGTATTGGCCCGCTCCTCAAAGATATTGAATCCTTGCTTCTCGTCACGCTCGCTGCCCTCCAGCACATCGTAGTCGTACAGATAATTTCCTTCCTTGTCGAACGGCTGGAAATAAGGGCTGGCTATACGCGAATAATACACCGGATTGATCAGTCCGTACGTATCCGACACGAAAGAAGTGTTTTTCCGCCGGTTGGCAAACACCGAGATGCCCAGCCTCAAGATCTTGTTCACCTGATAGGAAGTCTTGCTGGTCAGATTGAAACGCTTCATGCTCACGCCCGGCACATTTCCGTTCTCTATGGTATATCCCAGCGAGTTATAATACGTCACCTTTTCGGTTCCGCCCGAAATGCTGAAGTTATATTCCTGCGTAACGGCATCACGGAAAAGGATGTCGTTCCAGTCTGTGTTTATTCCCCTCAGCCGGTTGATCGCCTCCTGCGTTTCAGGGCTCAGCGCGTCCCATCCCTGTTCGCGGTAGAGCGCAAGCTCGTCGTTCGCCTTCAGGATAGCGGCCACCTCGCCCTTTTCCCTGAATACGGGATATTCTATAATGTCCCACATCAGGAAAGGTTTTTCTTTCATAAGCTGCAGCTCCAGATTTACCTTTTCATCGGCATTCAGCAGATTCAATCGCGAAGTGTCGAGATTCGGCGTATAGGTCAGCTTGGTATTGAAGTTGACGACAGGCTTGCCGGTCCGTCCTCTCTTCGTCGTGATTATGATGACACCGTTTGCCGCACGCGCTCCATAAATGGCCGTAGCGGCTGCATCTTTCAAGATAGTGATGTTCTCGATGTCGTTCGGGCTCAAGCCGGCAACAGACGACTGGCCGATATTGACAATATCGTTGGCATTGTTCGCGTCCATGGCCGGGATGTCCGTTCCTTCCAGCGGAATGCCGTCCAACACCCAAAGCGGGTCTTGGGTTCCGTTCAGTGAAGCCGTACCGCGGATACGTATGCGGGCTGGCGCTCCCGGAGCACCCGAAACGCTGGTCACCGACACACCGGCAATCTGACCGGCCAATGCCTGGTCAATGCTTGTAGAAGCTCCCACCATCGACTCGGTCACTTCCACCTTTGAAATGGCTGCCGTCAGTTTGCGCCGTTCCAACTCCTGGTATCCCGTAACCACAACGTCTTCCAACATATGCGACATTGGCTGCAAGATTACCCGATAATCGTTTTTGCCTTCCTTCAGCTTTATATGCAGATCTTCAAATCCGATATACTTGAAACCTAATCCAGTCACCTTATCCGGCACAGACAGAGAAAACTTTCCGTCAATATCGGTTATAGTAGCTACAACCGTCCGGTTATCACCCACTCTCTTCAGCTCCTCTGCAGGCACATAAACAGATGCACCTACCAGCGGCTGGTCATCCTCACCGGAAATCACCACTCCGGTCACAATACGGTCGCCGGCATACGCCCTGGCGAACAAGTTGATCAGAAGGCATAATGAAATGCCAAAAAGTTTTTTAGTCATAAATTTATCAAGCAGTTAAAGAAAAAAAATAATCAGTTGATACCCAACGCCGTATTGATGCGCAGAATCATATCCTCATAATGATAGCGCACCGCCATATCCGATGTTCCAAGGCGTTTCTGCAACAGTTTCTTGATACGCAGCAATTCTCCGCGCTTCACCGATATCGCATCCGAAATCCGCGTAAGCTGGCTTCCGTAGAAATTAAGCACGCGGGGAGCACCCATCCGTTCATCGCTCTCTCCATCTGAACACTCTGCTTCACCGCAAGCAAACAGGCAGTGGCCTCCAGCCAGCTTCTTGTTGATTTTCACGGCCTCCGGTTCGGCGGCGGCAGTCATCAGGGCATCGAGGAAATTCTTCTGCAACGAACGTTCCATCACATCCGGATTTCCCCCTCTCTCAGTCACTCCAAACAAGCTTCTATGAAGTTCATCCATCATTTCAACCACGGTAAACGCATCCTTTCCGTTTTCATACTCGTTCTCAATCATACGCATCAGCCTGTTATTCCCCAGCAAGTCCCAAAGAATATATGCCTGGGCATTCTTCAGAATCTGTGCGGGCGCGTTTTCCTGCACTCCGTTCGGCGTGTCACGAAGCAGGTAGGTATATTGCCCCACTTCCGTGTCAAAGAGCCATGCCGGATAAGTCAGCACCTGATCAATCAGAAAACGAAGCGCCTCCTTCTGACGGCTTTTCTCAACAAACGTGTAAGTCTTCACACCGTCGCCGACCGTCGTGTTCTCGATATAGATGCCGCCGATATTGGCCAGCACATGATACAAATAATTGTTCCATTGGTTTATGACAGCATAATAAAGCCGGGAAGCATCCTCGTATGTCTGGCCCTTCTCTCCGGTAGTCGTCCATTTCAATATCTCCGGAACGATTCGTTTCAGGTTAGCGATTCCATACAAAGAAGAACGCACCGGATCATCCCCCAAGTCTTCATTCTGCGCACGGGGATCTACTGCATCCCTCACATCCTGTGCTTCGCTGTATTTGTAGAGCTTGCCGGTATATTTGCTCAACAGGTCATACAAAAGGTCTTTTTCCTCTTCCGGAGAGTTCTTCCCGTACCAGCGGTAACCATACTCTATCGCAAACTTGTCATAAGGACCGATATGAGGCGAAAGCACCTTTACGCCATCTCCCGGCTGCGCCACATAATTGAAACGGGCGTAGTCCATGATGGAAGAAGATGTTGAGTTCATCCGCGAAGTGAATGTGGCAGACCGCAAAGAATCGGTCGGGAAGGCAGCCGACGCCATCATGTTATGACGCAGTCCCAAAGAGTGGCCCACTTCATGACAAGCCACAAAACGGATTGCGTCGCCCATCAGCGAATCCGGCAACTGTACGTTTCTCGCTGCCGGACAAACGGCTCCTGTCTGCACCGTTATCCATTCGCGCACCATCGACAACACATTATGCCACCACATAATGTCAGCTTCAAGAATCTCTCCCGAACGCGGGTCCAGTATCGACGGTCCCATCGCATTCTTCTTTTCAGATGCCGCGTATGTCACCACAGAGTAGTTCACATCATCTGCGTCAATAGCAATGCTGTCTGACATCTCCCTGGCCTGAATCGCATTCTTGAATCCTGCCTGCTCAAAAGCAGCCTGCCACTCCTCGATTCCTTTCTTTATATAAGGACGCCACTGATAAGGCGTAGAATTGTCAATATAAAAAACAATCGGTCTGGCCGGCTCCACCAACTGGCCGGAAAGATAAGCCTCGCGGTCTTCCGGCTTCGGCTCCAGCCGCCAGCGAGTGATGAAATGCTTTTTGTCCGTTCCCTGCTGGCGGTCGCTGAAACTCAGCAGCGGATTTGTGAAATACCCCACCTTCTGATTGTCAAAACGTCCCTGCATTGGCACATCCGGCAATAACAGCAACGACGAACTTACCTCAACCGTCACATAAACACTGGTTGTCCCCTCGGTCACCTTGGTTGTCAGTTCGGATGTGGCGACCACATTGTTCGCAAACGACTTGACCGACAAGATCCGCGAAAGATTCTTGATGGCAGAAGTTCCCAGATTAATATTGGTGAACACATTGTTGATGCTGGTTTCCGTGCCGTCGTAAATATCATTCACCTTAATGACCACTGCCGTAGAATCTTCATTGACAGCTTCAACCTTAAAGCCCGCAATCAGCGGAGAAATAAAATTGTCTTTCACAGACTGGCTGATCGCATCTTCGGGAGAAACAAGAGGAAGCGGACGGCGCTGACGAAACATGAGCTTGTTGTCCGCCTTATTCCACTCGATACTTACCATTTGATTTTCATAGTTTACTCCGCGGTTCACACCCGCCTCATTCAACTCAGAAGGCACACGCTGCAATTTGTTCACCACCAGCATTTCTTTTCCGAACAAGGAAACCGGAACCTCAAAATAATAGTCATTCCCTTTCTGGTACACCGAAAACATTCCTTTTGAAACCTTGCTGCCTTTCACAAGATCCTCGTAGGGAGATGCCTTCTGTACCTGTTCCGTCGACTCCTTCTTTTTCTTCTTAAACCACCTCAACTGACCGGCTGCAACTGTGGAAGGAAATGCAAATCCTTCCGCCATGCCAACGACCAGCGTTAAAATTACTACCTTACAAACTCTCATATCTTTAGTTTTATTAAAAAGTCCACAAAAATATAACATAGGAAGCAGACAATTTTCATTGTGAACAACAACAAAGAAATATTAATATATTTTACGAAAATACAATTTGTGCCCAAACAGGCGGCAGAATGTTTAAAAAAGGAAAACAGCATCCTCATGCTGAGCTAATTCCACCGAAGTTCTCCACGAAGAGAAAAGCCGGAGCGCTACTCTTCCAAAAGGGCAGAGGCACAACACTCTACCCGCAATTCCTCACAGCACACCGCTGCCCATAAAGACAGCAACCTCAATGCTGCAATGATTGTGCGCATCCTGAATTATCTGCATTGATTCAAAGCCAACAAGATTCCGTACCAGACATTGAAAAACAAGAAACCCGCCGGCAGAGTTAAATACGCATTCATTTAACTCCGCCAACGGGCAACCCTGTATTTTATGCCTTTTACGCTTAAGAAGCGTTTCACGCACTTTTTTATCAAACGACTAATCCAGCTTCAGTACTGCCAAGAACGCCTTTTGAGGCACCTCCACCGTACCGATCTGCTTCATGCGCTTCTTTCCGCGCTTCTGCTTTTCGAGCAGCTTGCGCTTGCGGCTTACGTCGCCTCCGTAACATTTGGCCGTCACGTCCTTACGCACAGCCTTGATGGTTTCGCGGGCAATGATTTTCGAGCCGATGGCCGCCTGAATAGCAATCTCAAACTGCTGGCGCGGTATCAGTTCTTTCAGTTTTTCACACATCTTGCGTCCCAAATCATAGGCATTGTCAAAATGAGTAAGCGTAGAAAGCGCATCTACCGATTCGCCGTTGAGCAGGATATCGAGCTTGACCAGCTTCGACGGACGGAAACCAGCCTGATGATAGTCGAATGAGGCGTATCCCTTTGAGATGCTTTTCAGCTTGTCGTAGAAGTCAATGACAATTTCTCCCAGCGGCATCTTATAGTGCAGTTCCACACGGTTGCCCGAAATATAGTCCTGACGGACCAGTTCGCCGCGTTTGCCCAGACACAGCGTCATGATAGGCCCGATGTAGTCGGTAGTCGTGATGATGGAAGCGTCGATATAAGGTTCCTCGATACGGTCTATCAATGTCGGGTCAGGCATTCCGCCCGGATTATGCACTTCCTGCACGCCGCCCTGCTTGTCATACACCATATACGACACGTTCGGCACGGTAGTAATGACACTCATGTCGAATTCACGGTCAAGACGCTCCTGAATAATCTCCATATGAAGCAGTCCCAAAAAGCCGCAGCGGAAACCGAATCCCAAAGCCAAGGACGATTCCGGCTGGAAAGTCAATGAAGCATCGTTCAACTGGAGTTTCTCAAGCGAAGCCCGAAGATTCTCGTAATCATCCGCCTCTATCGGATAAAGACCGGCAAACACCATCGGCTTCACCTCTTCAAATCCGGCGATTGCTTCCGCACACGGACGGTCGACGTGCGTAATCGTATCGCCCACCTTCACTTCCCTCGAGCTTTTGATACCCGAAATGATATAACCTACGTCCCCCGTACGCAACTCCCTCCGCGGAACCATGTCCATCTTCAGCACGCCCACCTCATCAGCATCATATTCCTTGCCCGTGTTGAAAAACTTCACATGGTCGCCCGTGCGGATGACTCCGTTTTCTACCTTAAAATATGCGATGATTCCGCGGAACGAATTGAAGACCGAATCAAAGATCAATGCCTGTAACGGAGCACTCTCGTCCCCCGTCGGACAAGGGATGCGTTCCACAACAGCTTTCAATATGTCTTCCACCCCCATTCCTGTCTTTCCGGAAGCACGGATAATGTCTTCCCTCTTGCAGCCCAGCAAGTCGATGATTTCGTCCTCCACCTCATCGGGCATCGCACTGTCCATGTCACACTTGTTCATCACCGGAATGATTTCCAGATCGTGCTCAAGTGCCATATAAAGATTCGAGATGGTCTGAGCCTGCACACCCTGCGAAGCATCAACCACAAGCAATGCGCCTTCACAGGCTGCTATCGAACGAGAAACTTCATACGAAAAGTCCACATGCCCCGGAGTATCAATCAGATTCAGAATGTACTTTTCACCGTTGTAGATATATTCCATCTGAATGGCATGACTTTTGATTGTGATGCCTCGCTCGCGCTCCAGATCCATGTCGTCGAGCATCTGACCTTCGGTTATCTTAATCGTTTTCGTGTACTCCAGCAAACGGTCGGCCAACGTCGACTTGCCATGATCAATATGGGCAATAATGCAAAAATTCCTTATATTCTTCATATATAGTATAGCAACATTCTAATTTTAGCGGCAAAGGTATGAAAAAAATGAGATTTTTATGTATGTTTGCCAACGAAACTAATATTCATACATATGAAAAAGAAATGGATTACCCCTATCATTATCGCAGCAGTCCTCATCATGCTGGTTGCGTGGTGTGCGTCTGCCTATAATTCGCTCGTCACCCAGGAAGAGGTTGTCAACACGGCATGGAGCAACGTGGAAAATCAGTACCAGCGGCGTTCTGACCTTATTCCCAACCTGGTGAACACAGTAAAGGGATATGCCGCACACGAAAAGGAAACGCTTGACGCTGTGGTGTCTGCGCGTGCCAAAGCCACACAGACACACATCGACATAGACAATCTCACGCCTGAAAGCATGGCAGCCTACCAACAAGCGCAAGGCGCGGTGGGAAGTGCGCTGAGCCGTCTGCTCGTCACCGTGGAGAAGTATCCGGACCTGAAAGCGAACGAAAACTTCAAGGAACTTCAGGCGCAACTGGAAGGAACTGAAAACCGCATCAGTGTAGAACGCCGGAAATTCAACGAAGCGGCACGCGGATTCAACACCACCATCAGACACTTCCCCAAAAACATCATTGCAGGCATGTTCGGATTTGAAAAGCATCCTTATTTTGAAGCAGAAGAAGGAAGCGAGAAAGCTCCCGAAGTGAAGTTCTAACCAGCAGGGATTATGAAACGGTTGACATTCATCGGACTGTGGTGCTGCCTGTGCGTGTGGTGCTGCCTTCCTCTTGCCGCAAAAGAATATACGGTAAAGGAGATACCGATGGTGCATCTGCAGAACAAGATGCGCTACGTCAGCAACCCCGACCGCGTATTGTCGGATCATGCTGTGGCCGTCATGGACACCATGCTCTATGCGCTGGAACAACAGACAGGCATCCAAGTGCTTGCAGTGGCCGTAGAACAGATAGCGGGAGGCGACTGTTTTGAGTTCGCCTACCAATTAGGACGCACCAACGGTGTAGGACAAAAAGGAAAAGACAACGGACTGGTGGTGCTCCTGGTCACCGGCGAACGCTGCATCCAGTTCGCCACCGGCTACGGACTGGAAGGAATTCTCCCTGATGCTCTCTGCAAACGCATCCAAGACCGCTACATGCTGCCGGCATTCGGCAAAGGCGACTGGGACGAAGGAATGGTTGCAGGCATACAGGCCGTGAGGCAGGTGCTGGCAGACGAAGAAGGCGCACCGACTCCTGCCGAAGAAAATTCCGACAACGTGCTGCTGCTTGTCGCTTTAGCATTCTGCTTTGCCGGCGTTCCCATCCTGCTGTGGTTTACTATCCGCCAGCGCAGGAAATGTCCGAAATGCCGTCATTACAAGCTGCGCCAGGTATCTTCGCGCACCGTTTCGCGCATCGCCGGAATAAGGACAGTAGAAACAGTATACCGCTGCGCTCACTGCGGATACATACACCGGGTACAGGAGCAGAAAGACGACAATGACCTCGGACACCGTGGAGGCGGGGGCGGTCCGTTTATCGGAGGCCCGTTCTTCGGAGGTTTCGGAGGCGGACGCGGCAGCGGAGGAAGCTTTGGAGGAGGAAGTTTCGGAGGAGGCGACTTCGGAGGAGGAGGAGCCGGAAGCCGGTTCTGAAAGGAAAGCAGATAAACATTATTACTACAAACAACTTTAAAAACGTGAATACATTTGGAAATATATTCCGTCTGACCAGCTTCGGCGAATCACACGGAAAAGCAATAGGAGGCATTATCGACGGATGCCCCGCGGGAATAGCCATTGACATGGATTTTATCCAAAACGAACTGGCGCGCCGGCGTCCGGGACAATCAGCCATCACCACGGCACGCAAGGAAGCAGATGCCGTAGAGTTTCTTTCCGGCATATACGAGGGCGTATCTACAGGATGCCCCATCGGTTTCGTGGTATGGAATACAAACCAGCACTCAAACGACTACGACAACATGAAGGAGGTGTTCCGCCCTTCGCATTCCGACTATACCTATACGCAGAAATATGGAATCCGTGACCATCGGGGCGGAGGACGCTCGTCGGCACGCGAAACCATCGCGAGGGTCGTTGGCGGAGCGTTGGCCAAACTTGCCCTCAGGCAGTTGGGCATCCGCATTACAGCATTCACCTCACAAGTGGGTCCGTTCAAGCTCGACAAAGACTACACGGCCTACGACCTCGAACGGATCGAAGACAATCCGGTGCGCTGTCCTGACCAGGAGCTGGCAAAAGAAATGGCAGACTATATCTTCAAGATCAAAGGCGAAGGAAACACCATTGGAGGAGTTGTCAGCTGTGTGGTGAAAGGATGTCCCATAGGACTGGGCGAACCGGTGTTCGGAAAACTCCACGCCGCTCTGGGACAAGCCATGCTGAGCATCAATGCGGTCAAGGGATTCGAGTATGGCCGGGGATTCGGCGACATGGAGATGAAGGGCAGCGAACAGAACGACATATTCTATAACGACAACGGGCATATCAGGCTGCGCACCAACCGCTCGGGAGGTATCCAGGGAGGCATCAGCAACGGAGAAGACATCTATTTCCGCGTAGCATTCAAGCCCGTGGCAACCGTACTGATGGAACAGCCAACAGTAGACATCAACGGAAACGAAACCATACTGAAGGCCCGCGGACGCCATGACCCGTGCGTGCTGCCACGCGCAGTGCCCATCGTGGAAGCCATGACTGCCATGACTCTACTCGACTTCTACCTGCTGAACAAGACCACACATCTATAATTACCATGGACATCAAAGAATACATCAGAGAAAACGAAAGCCGGTTTCTGGACGAGCTTTTCAGCCTCATCCGCATTCCGAGCGTCAGTGCCGAACCCAAACACAAAGAAGATATGCTGGCGTGCGCCGAGCGCTGGCGCCAACTCTTGCTTGAAGCCGGAGCGGACGAGGCGATGGTCATGCCTTCGCAAGGAAATCCGCTGGTATATGCCGAAAAGCGGGTAAGCCCCGACGCGCCAACCGTACTCATCTACGGACATTACGACGTGATGCCCGCCGAACCGCTGGAACTTTGGAAGAGCCGGCCTTTTGAACCGGAAGTGCGTGACGGGCATATATGGGCGCGGGGAGCCGATGACGACAAGGGACAGTCGATGATACAGGCAAAGGCGTTCGAATACCTGGTCCGCGAGAACCAGCTCAGACACAATGTGAAATTCATCCTTGAAGGAGAAGAAGAAATCGGATCGCCGAGCCTCAACGCTTTTCTGCATGAACATAAGGACATGCTGAAGGCCGACGTAATCCTGGTATCAGACACAAGCATGCTGGGAGCCGACCTGCCGTCGCTGACCACAGGGCTTCGCGGACTCGCCTACTGGGAGATTGAAGTGACAGGACCGAACCGCGACCTGCACTCGGGACATTTCGGAGGTGCTGTCGCCAATCCCATCAATGTGCTGTGCGGACTGATAGATCAGATTACGGACGAAGACGGACGCATCACCATCCCTCATTTTTACGACGATGTGGAGGAAGTGTCCGAAGCCGAACGCGAAATGATTGCCAGCATTCCCTTCGATGAGCAGAAATACATGGACGCTATCGGAGTAAAGGCTCTGAAAGGTGAAAAAGGCTATTCCACGCTGGAACGGAACAGCTGCCGCCCGTCGTTCGACGTGTGCGGAATATGGGGAGGATATACGGGAGAAGGTTCCAAAACCGTGCTTCCCTCGAAGGCGTATGCCAAGGTATCGTGCCGGCTGGTTCCCCATCAGGACCACGAAAAGATATCAAAGCTGTTTGCCGAACATATACGCTCGATCGCTCCTGAATCTGTAACCGTAAGCGTAACTCCCATGCATGGAGGCGAAGGCTACGTCTGCCCGATCAGCCACCCGGCTTACCGCGCTGCGGAAAAAGGATTCGCACAGGCTTTCGGAAAGAAACCGCTGGCCGTGCGCCGCGGAGGAAGCATCCCCATCATCAGCGACTTTGAGCACATTCTGGGCATCAAGACCATCCTGATGGGATTCGGGCTGGAGAGCAATGCCATCCACTCTCCCAACGAAAACTTTCCGCTCGACATCTTCCGGAAAGGAATTGAAGCCGTAACGGTATTCCACCGGGAGTTCGACAATGCTATCCGGCAATGAATTCCTGAGCAAAATCCTGCTCGAACTTATTGAACCCTCCGGGATAGATACGATTGATCTTGTCAAACACCGACGATTTGTCTGCCCGGTTACGCAAGTCCCTGATGAGTTGGCCGAACAATTCTTCAGGGACTTTCTCTACCCAGAAGGTTGTCAGCGCATGAGCCAGAATGTAGGCATAGCCTTCGTCTGTCATCTGGCTCTTCATGAACATGCTGAGATTGCAGTCCACAAAATCCTTCAGCGTCACTTCGCCCAGCATATACATGGTGCGTATCCTGCCAATTTCATAAGACGTAAGCGCATGCTTCAGCTTGCCTTTCTTGATTTCGCAATGTTCGAAATACTCGGCAAGCCCTTCCATAAGCCATGCCGGCGGACGGTTGTCCGTCACCTGCAGCGTGAGGTGATGGCTCAGTTCGTGGTAAATGACAGACAAGCTGCGCTTCTTTCCCTTCTCCCTGCCAAACAAGATTGCTTCTTTCCGCTTCTTGCTATACACTCCGTTCACGCTCTGCAAGGGCATCTTCGGAGACATGCCTATGCTGACAGCGTATTTCATGGCATCTTTGCGGCGTTCGAATACCGTAAGTTTCATGGACAGTGTATCGGGCAGCCCGAAACGGCTATAAAAAGCCACCTCACACTTCAAAAACGCTTCAATCTCTTTCTGTTCCTTCTCCTCAAGCGGGTCGCCTGCATAATCCACATGGATGTATTGCGCTCTGGCAGAAGAAGCCAGGAGGAAAAGGCACAGCAGCCATATCCAGTTCGTTTTCATAAAGATTCGGAAAGGTTTCATTTCTTGTTCTTCAAGTATTTCTTCTGCTCGCGCTTGCTCATCTCCTGCATGATAAGGGCATCGTCGGTGACCGCCTTGTAGGTCTTGTTTTCTTCCATGCGGACATCTCCTTCGCTTGTCCGGAACACCGGCATATAATGCGAGTAAGGATAGCCCGACGCCAGTCCCCCTTCAAACTTGTTCTCGTCGAGAAAGAAGAAAGAAACCGATACGCCGCTTGGTCCGGCCACCCCGACAGGCTCTCCGGCAAGGACTTCCGTACCGGGATCCACAAGCTTCTTCTCCAGCATCAGATAGGCGGCAAAGGTATAGTCGGAATGATACACCAGCACCTGCCGTTCGTTGTTGGTCATGCACACCGTTCCGCCGCGAACGGCATAGACGGTATCTCCCTGACGGACGGAAAAGTTCAGCGTCTTGAACGGCTCGCGCAGATCCGTTTTCCACGACACCTCCGCCCCGTTCTTTACCGGAAGCGCGTATGGAAAGGCTACGTTGAACTTTTTCGGGAAACGCCCGCGGAAATAGGAATAGTAGGTGGCATTCTTGAAGGGATTGTCGAACGCTTCGTTTTCGCGGATTGTGAAGATGGTGTTTTTCCCCGGCGACAAGTCATACGACGTGTCCTGCTGGCGATACAGATAGTAGTCACAAAAATCCTTGTTGTAATAGTTCAGTTCCTGATTGCCGTTGGTGCTGTTGATTTCCCATTTAGACTCGACAACATCAAACGGCATCCGCATCAGGGATTTGAGCGACTGGGCTGAAACAGAAGGCAAGGAAACGGACATCAGGAAAAAAGCCGCTGCCGCCTTGAACCGAATATTTTTCATAATAAAATCTTTTTCTGACTAACAACCGCAAATATAAGAAAATATTATATAACGCATCGCCCCGGAAATCAAAAAACATTTCCGTTCATCCGTTTTTCCTGCCCTCCAGCTTCTTCCACCATTTGGTATAGCGGCGGGTCAGCCTGTAGAAGACATACGTCCCGGCATAGAGCCAGACGATGCTGCAAAACAACTGCCATCCTCTGTGTCCTTCAAGCAGCGGATAGAACGTGAGGAAACATACAAGTTCCAGCACCACCAGTGCGGCGAGATAGGACATTACCAGATAAACCGCCGCCATCAGTTTCGAATAATTGCTTTTCGGTTCCATAAGCCTCGGAATATTTTACAGGGTCAGTTCATTTTCTTCCTTGTTCTTTTCAGCGCCAGCCGCGGCATGCCATGTCATCTGACACGGCACCAGACGCGCCTTGACAAGCCAGATGCAGAGAACGGTCAGCGCTACCCCCGCCAGCGCAAGTCCCGCAGCCCCATAAGTCCCGAGCGACTCGGCCATGGTTTCGTCCGAACCGCCCGAAAGGTGATAGAGCAGCACCGACGAGCCGTTGTTGATGAAGTGCATCAGCATCCCCGGCAAGAGGCTTCCCGTGCGGCAGTACATCCATCCCAGCGCAACTCCCGTGAGAAACGCAAAGAAAATCTGCACCGGATTGCCGTGCATCAGTCCGAATATCAGCGACGAAAGCACGATCGCCCATGCCGGATTCTTCCATATCCGCATAAGATGCCCCTGTATGGCTCCACGGAGCAGAAGCTCTTCGACCACCGGCGCCAGGAAAACAATCGAAACGATGCCCGCCGGATGGTTCATCGACATTTCAAACACAGCCTTCAGATTGTCGGGAAGCCGGGTCAGTTCGGTTAGATAGTTCGTCCAGAACCCCATGCCGACAATGAATACGGCTGCAACCAGCATCACCTTGCCTGCATTGGGGAAGTTCAGCTTCAGGTCATCGCGCCTCACATAGCCCCACACCAGCAGATGGACCCCCACCGCCAGCGTTGCGAGCAGCTGGGCCCACACGCTCAGATTGAAGAAAGCAGGGTCCGTGACCGGAGGCATTTCAAGCGTGCGGTGCGCTATCATGTATCCTCCATAAAACAACCACCCGATGCCGAAAGTATATGCAAGATAATAGATCAGAAGTTTGATTACACGTTTCATATGCCACTTTTGATTTTTATGCGTTTCTGAAACACAAAGATACAAAGAAAGTTTATAAATCCCATCACATATCAATCTGACATTTTGATTTTCCGGCCGGATGAGAATCGGATATTCAGGAGCGGCGTCCGCCTCCACCCTAAAAAACACGCTCACGGCAATCTGCCCGAAAGCGAAATGCAAGCGTTCCGGCACCGCAGGCAGACAAACGGCAGAGCTACCTCCCCGTTACGGAACACTGTTTCCTCCTGTCCTCTTCATCCCGACAAAAAGACAGGCGGAAGATGACGGCAGACAGAAGGCAACTGGAAAAAATCCGCCGCAGAATGCCGTCCGAAAACCCGTTTCCCCCACCGATTTCAGCGGATGACGGGACATTTTCAATCGCATGACGGGACATTCCATGCAAAATAACAGCTCATTCTTGGCAAAACAAGCCGTCATTTTCCGGCCGATTTCCTCTTTTTGACTGGTCACGAAGGGGGAAAACCAACGAAAATCAGGCTTCAGCACCCTCCGGAAGGAACGGAACGGAAACAAGGCCGGTCGTCAGAAAGAGCAATAACCGGACAAAAAGAAAGCACAGGGCACAATTACCCGACCAAAAGTCAATCCAGCATTCCGCACCGCACAGAGGCTTTTCCTTTCCCCACCCGTAATTCTTCGACGGAAGTCCAGTTTCAGCGGATTTATTCTATCTTTGCAGATACAAAAGAAGACCGACGCTATGAGAACAGGATATCGGACAGAAATGCTGCTGCTATTGTTCGGAACGGCAGGCTCAGCGCAGACAAGCCGCAAGAACATCTATCACGACGGATGGACAGACCTCAACAAGAACGGCAATCATGCCAAAGCCATCAACGCCATCCAACGCTGGGCTATACCAATGTATACGCATCCATCCTCGACGTGATGCGCGACCCGCGCTGGGGACGCACGCTTGAATGTTAGCTCAGGGAAGAATACGGGTTCGACGGATATGTGGCAAGCGGCAGCCTCACTCCGGAAGACCTGCAACTGCTCGACCGGCACATGGAAGTATGAATAAAATCTACGGTTGATATGACAGAAGAAGAAAAGATAAATATTAAGGAACAATTCAATTACATTGTCAAAAACGGCATCGCTCCCATTTTGAAATCCGCAGGGTTTAGGAAGAAAGGCAATAATTTTCATGCTCATGCAGGAGAATTAGATTGGTGTATCAATATACAAAAAGACGGGTGGGGATTTGATCGTTATTTCAATCAATGGGGTTTTACAATCAATATTGGTGTAACTTGGAGCGATTATGCAATCTGCTTGTTTAACAAAGTCAGTGATTTCCCTTTGGAAGGTTATTGTCCGATAAGAGCTCGTATAGGGACTATTATGGGTAAAGGTGATTATTGATTCACATTGCGCCCCTATCAGGATTGTTCACCAGTAAAAGATTTGATTTGCTCCACAATAAAGGAGAAAGTTCTGCCATTATTAAACGACATCAAATGCTTGAATGATTTATGGAATTTTATAGAGGACAATCGTCCATGGCACACTTTCCTGATTAAGCTGTTTCATGTCAAGTCCAAACAAAAAGTCTTTAGTGTTACTCCAATTGACTTGTATGTGTTGTGTCTTGCGACAGGAAAAGCGAAAAAGGCAAAACTGTTGGGAAGAAAAATGGAGCGACGAAAGGCAAACACTTCACTATTAGACAAAATAGACGAAATGTATAAAAGCAGGGGGATTAGCCCATAATCCTTTAAATAAGAAAACACCCGACTTTACATTTTTTGGTGTACAATCGGGCGTTTATTCTGTAAAACATTGATTTTCAATGTTTATTGCGGTGCGTACGGGACTCGAACCCGTGACCCCATGCGTGACAGGCATGTATTCTAACCAACTGAACTAACGCACCATTAAGTTTTGATTTTGCTGCTTTCTCTCTCGATTGCGGTTGCAAAGGTACAACTATTTTTCGTATCTGCAATATTTTTGGCATTATTTTTTCCGGAAAATCACTCTTTTCTTTCTTCCCGCAAACAGCAAGCCAGCTTTTTTGTCAAAACAAACGGATTTAAATCAAACTTTATGTCATAAATATTAGCACATTAATTATAATTCGTTATTTTTGCAACCATATTTATTTTAATAAGGAAAGTCGACCAACTATGAAGGTAGCTATCATAAAATACAATGCCGGAAATCTGTTTTCTGTAGACTATGCGCTGAAAAGACTGGGCATAGAACCAACGATTACAGCAGACAAAGAAACGCTGCGAGGAGCAGACAAAGTGATTTTTCCCGGAGTAGGTGAAGCAGAAACAACCATGAAGCATTTGAAGGCAACCGGACTGGATCAGCTCATCAAAGACTTGAAACAACCGGTACTGGGAATATGCCTGGGCATGCAGCTGCTTTGCCGGCACTCAGAGGAAGGAAACACAGACTGCTTGGGGCTGTTCGACATTGACGTGAAAAAGTTCCAGTCGCAAAGACACGAAGATAAAGTTCCGCACATGGGATGGAACACGATTCAAGACACAGGCAGCGATTTGTTCAAAGGCTTCGACAAAGAAGAGTTTGTATATTTCGTGCACAGCTATTATGTACCGCTCAACGCATATACGGCTGCAACCACCCAATACATCCTTCCATTCAGCGCCGCATTGCACAAAGACAATTTCTATGCCACCCAATTTCATCCGGAAAAGAGCGGGACGGCGGGGGCAAGAATATTGGCCAACTTTCTGAATCTTTAAACAACCACCTAAAATCCGCACAACATGATTGAACTGATACCTGCCATTGACATCATCGACGGAAAATGTGTCCGCCTTTCCAAAGGAGAATACGACTCAAAAAAAGTCTACAACGAAAATCCGCTGGAAGTGGCAAAAGAATTTGAAGCGAACGGCCTGAAACGTCTTCACGTGGTAGATCTGGACGGAGCTGCCTCAAAGCATATAGTCAACTACCGGACACTGGAACAATTGGCCGGACACACGTCACTGACTATCGACTTTGGAGGAGGAATCAAAACCGATGACGACCTGCACATCGCTTTCGATTCGGGAGCACAAATGGTCACGCTTGGAAGCATTGCCATAAAGAACCCGGAACTCTTTGAAAGATGGCTCAAGACATACGGAAACGAACGCATTATCTTGGGAGCAGATGCAAAAAACGGCAAAATTGCCGTAAGCGGATGGAAAGAGGAAAGCGAAACGGAACTGATGGATTTTCTTGCCCGGTACATCACCAAAGGAGTAAGCAAGGTCCTTTGCACAGATATCAGCCGGGACGGCATGATGGAAGGCCCCGCAACCGACCTCTACCGCGAAATCATGCAAGCTCATCCTGACATCCACCTGATAGCAAGCGGCGGAGTGAGCAACATTGATGATATATACAGACTGGACGAGGCGGGAATCCCTGCCGTCGTGTTCGGAAAAGCAATTTATGAGGGACGGATCCGGCTGAAGGAACTGACCTCTCTCCTATTATAATATAAAACCGGCCATGCTAGCAAAACGCATTATCCCATGCCTGGACATCAAGGATGGACAGACAGTGAAAGGAACCAACTTCGTCAATCTGCGCCAGGCAGGCGATCCGGTGGAACTCGGAAAAGCTTACAGCGCACAAGGTGCCGACGAACTGGTTTATCTGGACATAACAGCCAGTCATGAAGGCAGAAAGACCTTCACGGAACTGGTCAAACGGATCGCTTCGGAAATTGACATCCCGTTCACCGTAGGAGGAGGGATTAACGAACTTGCCGACGTAGACCGGCTTCTGAATGCCGGAGCCGACAAAGTATCGGTCAATTCAGCCGCTATCCGTTCTCCGCAGCTTATAGACGAAATCGCCAAACATTTCGGCTCGCAAGTGTGCGTCGTGGCCATTGATGCCCGACAAACCCCACAAGGATGGAAATGTTACCTCAACGGGGGACGGGTTGAAACCGAACGGCAGCTTTTCGAATGGGCGCACGAAGCCAACGACCGCGGGGCTGGAGAAATACTTTTCACCAGCATGGACCATGACGGAGTGAAAACAGGATACGCCAACGAAGCCTTGGCAAAACTTTCTGATTTGCTCACAATACCTGTCATCGCATCAGGAGGAGCCGGAAAAATGGAACACTTCCGCGACGCTTTCTCAAAAGGAAAAGCCGATGCGGCACTGGCTGCAAGCGTTTTTCACTTCGGAGAAATCCCAATACCCGAACTAAAAAAGTATCTTTGCCGTGAAGGCATCAACATAAGAATATAATTAAAAAACAGAACATATATGATGGAACTAGATTTCGATAAAATGGACGGCCTGATTCCGGCCATAATCCAGGACAACAGCACACAGAAAGTACTGATGCTGGGATTCATGAATAAAGAAGCTTACGAAAAGACTGTCGAAACAGGCAAAGTAACCTTTTTCAGCCGCACGAAAAAACGCCTCTGGACCAAGGGGGAAGAAAGCGGAAACTTTCTGAACGTCGTGTCCATCAAAGCCGACTGCGACAACGACACCCTGCTGGTCATGGCAAATCCGTGCGGACCGGTCTGCCACAAGGGAACGGATACATGCTGGGGAGAAAAAAATGAGCAGGACATCATGTTTCTGAAAGAACTGCAAGACTTCATAGACAAACGCCACGAAGAAATGCCTGAAAACTCATACACAACCAGCCTTTTCAGGTCGGGCGTAAACAAAATGGCACAGAAAGTTGGCGAAGAAGCCGTGGAAACAATCATCGAAGCATGTAACGGCACAGACGAACGGCTCATTTATGAAGGAGCAGATCTGCTTTACCACCTGATCGTGCTGCTCACCTCGAAAGGCTACCGCATCGAAGACCTGGCACGGGAACTGAAAGAACGCCACAGTGCAACCTGGAAAAAACATTGATTCGGGTGTGAATATGGAGAACCAGACAATCATATCGTATAAAAATGTAGAAATCGAACTTCAAGGCCAGATTATCCTGACAGGAATCGACTTCGAACTGAAACAAGGAGAATTCGTCTATCTGATCGGAAAAGTGGGAAGCGGAAAGTCTACATTCCTCAAAACCATCTATGGAGAAGTAGAGATAAAGCAGGGCGAGGCCAACGTGCTGGGACACGACATGCAGAGCATCAGACAAAAAGACATCCCCTCCCTCCGAAGAAGGCTGGGAATCGTTTTCCAGGATTTCCAACTGCTGACAGACCGGACTGTGTATGAAAACCTGAAGTTCGTTCTGAAAGCGACCGGATGGAAAAACAAGATGGAAATCGAAAACCGGATTCAGGAAGTGCTGACACAAGTAGGCATGGAAACCAAAGGATACAAAATGCCAAACGAGCTGTCGGGAGGAGAACAGCAGCGCATTGTCATTGCGCGGGCGATACTCAACAGGCCGGACATTATTCTCGCTGATGAACCGACCGGCAATCTGGATGCGGAAACCGGACGGAAAATCGTGGAACTGCTGAAAGAAATATGCAGCCAGGGATCGGCCATCATCATGACGACCCACAACCTGAATCTGCTGAACGAATTTCCAGGGAAAGTATACCGGTGCGAACAACACCGCTTCAATCCAATGCACAATTCATAAAAAAGACAAAGCAGGAAATGATTTTTACCCGAAAAAACCGGCAATCAGCAATTTATTCGTAAATTTGCGGCAAATTATATTCACAAACAATTAAATTCGAAACGTAAAATGAAAGTTTTAAAGTTTGGAGGAACATCGGTAGGTTCTGCACAAAGAATGAAAGATGTTGCCAAATTAATTACTGACGGCGAACAGAAAATTGTAGTTCTTTCCGCCATGTCGGGAACAACCAACACACTAGTTGAAATTTCGGATTATCTGTACAAGAAAAATCCAGAGGGCGCGAATGAAATCATCAACAGACTGGAGGCCAAATACAAACAGCATATTGATGAGTTATATTCTACGGAAGAATATAAACAGAAGACCCTGGAATTTGTCAAAGCTGTATTCGACTATATTCGCTCATACACCAAAGATATCTTCACTTTGTTTGAAGAAAAAGTAATCCTGGCTCAAGGAGAAATAATCTCTACGAACATGGTTACCAACTACCTGTGCGAACAGGGAGTGAAAGCCGTACTGATTCCGGCGCTTGAGTTCATGCGCACGGACAAGAACGGCGAACCCGACCTGACTTATATCCGCGAAAAGCTTGACGCGCAGCTAGAAGCGAACGCCGGATATGAAATATACATTACACAAGGATTCATCTGCCGCAACGCTTATGGAGAAATCGACAACCTGCAGCGCGGCGGAAGCGACTATACCGCCTCACTTATCGGAGCGGCAATCAATGCTTCTGAAATCCAGATCTGGACTGACATCGACGGCATGCATGACAACGATCCGCGTATCGTGGACAAAACGTCGCCGGTACGCCAGCTTCATTTTGAAGAAGCTGCAGAACTGGCCTATTTCGGAGCAAAAATCCTGCATCCCACTTGTGTACAGCCAGCCAAATATGCAAATATCCCTGTACGCCTGCTCAACACGATGGAACCGTCGGCTCCGGGAACGCTGATTTCAAACGACACAGAAAAGGGAAAGATCAAGGCTGTTGCCGCCAAGGACAACATCACGGCAATTAAAATCAAGTCAAGCCGTATGCTGCTTGCACACGGATTCCTCCGCAAGGTCTTTGAGATATTCGAAAGCTACCAGACAGCCATTGATATGGTCTGCACTTCCGAGGTGGGTGTGTCGATGTCGATAGACAATACCAAACACCTGAATGAAATCGTAAACGACCTGAAAAAATACGGAACAGTTACGGTAGACGATGACATGTGCATTGTCTGCGTCGTGGGTGATTTAGAATGGGAAAATGTCGGCTTCGAAGCCAAAGCGCTTGATGCCATGCGCGATATTCCAGTGCGCATGATTTCATACGGAGGCAGCAACTACAATATTTCGTTCCTGATCCGTGAGTCGGACAAGCAACGTGCACTCCAGTCATTAAGCGACGTGCTTTTCAATCACAAATAAACCACTCACATGATGTGACATGCGGAGCGGATGAAACGGTTGACTGCCGCATCATCCGCTCTTTTTGCAAAGCCTCCTTTTCAACGGCAAGAAATTACGCCGGACCAGACACAAAGCAACGGAGCCAATAAAATATCCGTTTTACTGCGAACAAGCGGCAACACGTTCTGACTTATAGCAATACATTATACAAAACAAGTAAATTTAAAGACATATGAAAGGAACATTCCCCGTAAACAAATTCCGCGAACTGGAAACTCCGTTTTATTACTACGACACGAACTTGCTGCGCAATACGCTCAAGACCATCAGTTCCGAAGCCGGGAAATATGGCAAATACCACGTGCATTATGCCGTGAAAGCAAACGCAAATCCAAAAATCCTTAGCATCATACGCGAAAGCGGACTGGGTGCCGACTGCGTAAGCGGCGGAGAAATCAAGGCGGCCATCAAAGCCGGATTCCCTGCCGGCAAGATTGTCTTTGCCGGAGTGGGCAAAACAGACAAGGAGATTAACCTTGCACTTGATTACGACATTTTCTGCTTCAATGTAGAGTCTGTTCCCGAACTGGAAGTCATCAACGAACTTGCAGCAGCTAAAAACAAGACGGCGCGCGTCGCTTTCCGGATCAATCCGGACGTAGGAGCACACACACATGCCAACATCACAACCGGACTGGCGGAAAACAAGTTCGGAATCAGCATGAAAGACATGGATTACGTCATCGACCGTGCGCTGGAAATGAAGAACGTCAAATTCTGCGGGCTGCACTTCCATATCGGCTCGCAAATCATGGATATGGGGGATTTCATCGCTCTCTGCAACCGCATAAACGAACTTCAGGAGAAGCTTTATGCACGCCAGATCATTGTAGAACACATCAATGTGGGAGGAGGTCTGGGAATCGACTATATGCATCCGAACCGACAGGCTGTCCCTGCTTTTGCCGAATATTTCGAAACATACCACAAACACCTGCGGCTGCGTCCGCAACAGACGCTGCACTTCGAACTGGGACGATCGGTTGTAGGCCAATGCGGAAGCCTGATTACAAAAGTAATCTACGTAAAGCAAGGGACAAACAAACAGTTTGCCATCGTTGATGCAGGCATGACGGACCTCATCCGCCCGGCACTGTACCAGGCATACCATAAAATCGAAAACATCACATCGGAAGAGCCCGCAGAAGCATACGATGTCGTGGGGCCGATCTGCGAATCATCCGATGTATTCGGAAAGGCCATCGACCTGAACAAGGCCCGCCGCGGCGACCTTTTCGCCATCCGCTCAGCCGGTGCCTACGGGGAAATCATGGCATCAGGATACAACTGCCGCCCGCTGCCTCAAAGCTATACATCCGATGAACTGGTATAATCCCGGCATCATCTGTTATTATCATTGAACAGTTCAAAGGTAAATTTGCATCCTACAGATGTAAATTTACCTTTTTCATTTCCGATAAAGATACCGGCATCGAATATATGCGTGGCAAAGCCGTATCCGAATTCCAAATAAGGATTCAGATGAGGCATGAAAAGAACGCCCGCATAGATGCGCTCCTTCTGCACAAACGAAAGCAGCTTGCTCACCGGATAAAGAAGAATAAACGGAGCCTCATAAGTAAAGTTTCCCCGTATATAATGGCTTGAAGCGTTATACCAGCGGCCGTCAAGCGTCTGAAAAGTTCCTCCGATGTCATCATTCCACCCCTGAGGAAGATTCAGATTGGAGAAATGCGCATAATCGACGAAATACATATCCGACTGGTCTGTAAACATACCCCCACCTACATGATACGAAAGTGAGCGCACATTGCGCAAACGGATATTCTGCTCAATGGAAAGCTCTATACGTTCGTATGTTCCCGAGTTCTTCAACAGACGGATGCCCCTTTCATAGTCCAGCATGAAAGTCGGATAAAGAGAGCCGACATTGATTTTCCGCTTTCCGTTCATATAGTAATACATGCCCGGAGTCCATTCCACGCGGATGCGGGGAGCGAAACTGTTGTATTTGGAACGGACCCGCGTTTCCACTTCCGGCGTGCTTTTCGTATAACGCCAGTGCATCGAAAGTCCGGTCCACAGACGAAGGCCGTTGACAATCTCGAAGTTGTGCGACACGTCCACATAGATGTCCTTGAAATAGTCAAGTTCAAGTCCGTCAAAAGAAAACGTACTGTCAGGCATCTGCTCCAGCTGGTCAAGCACCACACTGCTGTAAATCCGGTTACCGTTTCCGGCATGAAGCTCAAAGGCACCGTGTCTTGCCGGATTGTACACATACTCCACATCCACCTTTCCATACAATTCCTTCTTCGTAAAGTTGAAGCCTATTTGCGGAGCAATACGCAGAAGCTTGCCGTCATGAAACAGTTTATTGTACTTAAACACTTGCCGGTAGGAGATTCCATTGCGGTGGCTGTAGCTCACGAGCAGGGGATTGATGATAGGCGAACAGGATATGTTGCCCACCTTCGAGAGGTCTACGTTATAGCTGCTGATGAGGGCATCTCCGATCTGCCCCCAGAATACAAAGCTTTTCTTCAGCGGCCCTTCGGCTTTAGAGGAATCAGCCTTGTGCGTCCGCAGCCTGTAATCCAGGCTTTTGTACAGCGAATCCTCCGCCGCTTCCAAAGGAATGGGACGGATACGGTCGAACGAATCTCTCGACATGACCAGACTGCTAGTGTCAGAAGTCAGCGTGTAAGAAGCGGTCAAGTCATAATCACTTTTGTTTTTCCGCGGTATAATTTCTTCGCCCGGCTTGCGGAACACTACCTCCGTATATTTCATCCATCCCGTATAGCGCATTTCAAGGTGATTGCGGAGAAACTTGAAATGCAGGTCAAGATCCATCACAGCCGGCAGATACCTGGTCTTTTCCGTATTGCCCATTTGCATCGCTATCCGAAATCCAACCAGATCATATTTCCCCGACAAGTCCAGATAACGGATGGTCCAGTCGGCCGACGAAACCCATATCACCCCTTCAACCAGCTGCGTGCTCTTGTACCGCGGAGTAACCCTGATCTTGTAGACAGGTCCGCCAGCCTGATACACCACATCCTCCAACGCATAGCGATAATGCATCCGCGCTTCACGATTGAACGGCGATATAAGGCGGTCGCCCATAAGCGAAGGCGCATAGATATTGAAGCGCATATAGTCGATGATGTCAAAAGCCTCTCCGCGCACGCTGGGAAACGTGGTAGACACGGCCCTCACCTTCCGGTCTATAATATTCGGAGCCGTGAAATGCAGGTCGCTGACCGATTCATAAAGATATTCCTTCACGCCCTTTTCAAGGCGGAACATCGACGGCAAATATTTGATTATCCGATTCTGCTTATGCACTTTCAGGTTGCCTTTAAGATACAACTCGCTCTTATAGCTTTTCACCTTCGAGGCATGTTCCGCAGCAGCGTCAAATATATGGTTCAACACCGAATCGGGTGTAATCCGGGAATTATTGTTCCCGCCGCCAAACGTTCCCCCTCTCGCCGGAACGGCAATGAAGCCAAACGCCAGCGCTGCCACCAAAGCCAATATGTTAAAAATTCTGATTCGGCACATAATCAGTGACAAATATATAACAAAGCCACATTTTAAAGGCATTTTTTACAATGAAAAAAGAATATTTTAAAGATATTCTTACTACCTTTGTGCCATATAACATGGTTTTGTAACATCTTATGGTAAAAAAGGAACTAACAGAAACTGAAATTGCCGAAAGCATACCCGATTTATGGCAACCTTTGACGCAAGCTCAAAAAGAGTTGCTCGCAAAGAACTTTACAATTCAAAAATACAAAAAAAACGAAACGATTTATTGCGAGGGGGAAACGCCGGAAAACTTGATGTGCCTGCTGAGCGGAAAAGTAAAAATATACAAAGACGGAGTAGGCGGGAGAAGCCAGATTATCCGCGTCATCAAGAACAAGGAGTATTTCGCCTATCGGGCGTATTTTGCCAAAGAAAATTTCGTAACTGCCGCGGCTGCATTCGAGCCGTGCACCATCTGTCTGATTCCTATGCCTGTCATTGTCGAACTCATACTCGACAATGCCCAGCTGGCCATGTTCTTCATCAAACAACTGTCGAAAGATTTGGGCATTTCTGACGAACGGACAGTCAACCTTACCCAAAAACACATTCGCGGACGTCTGGCTGAATCGCTGCTGTTCCTGAAAGAAACATACGGTGTAGAAGAAGACCAATGCACGCTCAGCATCTACCTCTCAAGAGAAGATCTCGCCAACCTGTCGAACATGACAACGTCCAACGCCATACGCACCTTGTCGAACTTTGCGTCGGAAAAGCTCATCACCATCGACGGCCGTAAAATAAAAATCATCGATGAAGAAAAGCTGAAAAAAATAAGCAAGATCGGCTGATACATCCTTCTTCAGACAAACCATCAGAACACATAAAAACGAACGCAAAGGCACAAAGCCGCAGGAAACGCAAACAAGCTGTTCCAGTAAAAATACGCCGAACTTTGTGCCCTTGTGTCCGAAAGCCGCACCTGCGTCACCGGCCTTCGTCCAATGCACACTGGCGCAAAGCCTTGCAAAGCTGGTCGGGGCATGAAGTTTCTTTGTTTCCGCAACGAATCCCATCCAGGCGCCTGACCACTTCATCTACAGGCATCCCTTTGACCAGCGCACTTATTCCTTTCAGATTTCCATTGCAGCCTCCCGTATAACGGACATCCTTCACGATGCCGTTTTCTACTTCCACATCAATGCATGTGCTGCAAGTTCCCTGAGTTTTATAGCTTATCTTCATCTCTGCCAATTATACGATTCAACATTTGTCTTTGCCAATCACGAACCGGAATATGACAAAAGCTGCTTCAAATCATTTTCACGCATTTGAAACAGCTCCTGCCTATCGGTTATCCAACAAAATCACTCTTCGTTTTCTTCCGGCTTCATGTTTGTATAAACAGTCTGCACATCATCAAACTCTTCCAGGCGTTCAACCATCTTATTGATTGTTTCGCGCTGTTCCGGAGTCACATCTTTCTGGTCATTGGGAATGTACGTAAACTCACCGCCGACATCCTCAAAACCGCTTTCCTCGAGATGCTTCTGTATGGCAGCATAACTCTTCGGATCGCCGTAGATCGTGATAGTGCCTTCTTCCGGATCCTCGTCATATTCATCCTCAACGCCGTAATCGATCAGGTCCAGAATCAGTTCTTCCATATCAATGCCTTCCTTCTTCTTGAAAGTAAACACACACTTATGGTCGAACAGGAAAGCCAAAGAACCTGTGGTACCCAGGTTTCCGCCGAACTTGTTGAATACAGAACGCACATCGGCAACCGTACGTGTCGTGTTGTCTGTCAGCGTATCAACAAACACAGCCACACCGTGAGGGCCGTATCCTTCGTAAGTCATTCCTTTGTATTCGCTCTGATCCTTGCCCATCGCATTCTTGATGGCACGCTCAATGTTGTCCTTCGGCATATTCTCGCGCTTGCAAGTGGCGATAACCGAACGCAAAGTCGGATTGTTTTCCGGTTCCGGTCCTCCAGCCTTCACTGCAATAGCGATTTGCTTGCCCAGACGAGTAAATGTTTTGGCCATGTGGCCCCATCTTTTCAGTTTTGTAGCTTTTCTATATTCAAACGCTCTTCCCATTGGATTTTATTTTTTATTATTTTTGAAGTTATAGTTTCTTCCGGTTGTTTCAGCTGCGGGCCACCGTTTATCTCAGTTTGGCATCCAGCTTATTTTCAAGATTCTGAACCAGTTTCTGCATGAACTTGTCGATCTGCTTGTCGTTCAGAGTCGCGTTTTCGTCCTGAAGCACGAAACTTACGGCATAGCTCTTCTTGCCCGCTTCCAGATTCTTGCCCTCATAAACGTCAAACAGTTCCACGCTCTTCAGCAGCTTCCTGTCGGTTTCGTAAGCAATCTTCTCGATCTCCGCAAATTGCGTTTTCTTGTCGATCAGCAGGGCCAGGTCACGTTTCACGGCCGGGAATTTGGATATTTCCTTATAAGCAACCGCATTGTTTCTGACAGCCTTCATCAGTTCCGTCCAGTTCAGGTCGGCATAATATACTTCGTTGTCGATGTCGAACTTCTTCTGTATCTTCTTGTGGAGCACGCCCAGCGTAGCGAGCAGCTTTCCTCCGCGCGTATGCACGGACAAGGCAGCCGAATAGATATCATCCGCCAGATTGCCGAACACCACAGCTCCGAAGTTTACACCCAAACGGCGGAAGATGTTCAGCACATAAGCCTTCAGTTCGTATACTGAAGAATCTTCGTCCGGATGAGCCCACGAATTGCTAACCCGCTTGCCGGTCACCCACAGGCCGAGATGGAATTCTTCAGAATAAGGAGCCAATGCCTTTTCAGGACTCCTTTTCTCTGCATGATAATGGTAGCAGTTTCCAAACTCGAAGAACTTCAGGTCCGCATTCTTGCGGTTCGCGTTATGGCAGATGCTTTCCAGTCCGCCGAAAAGAAGGGTAGCGCGCAGCACGTTCAGGTCATTGCTCAGCGGATTCATCACATGAACCAGGTTTTCCGGCCTGTAAGTTTCCAGACCCTCATAATAAGCGGAAGCCGTCAGCGAGTTGTTCAGAATCTCATTGAAGCCGCAACCGACAAGCTGTTCCGAAATCAGGTTCTGCAACTTGTTCGACTTGTCGTATTCGCCTTTTACGTTCAGGCTCGACTTCAACGCAGTCGGAATCTCCACGTTGTTATATCCATAGATACGCAGAATATCTTCAACCACATCGCAAGGGCGGTTTACGTCTACACGGTAAGGAGGAACCAACAACGACAAGCCCTCTTCCGTTTCCCCGGCAATTTTCATCTCAAGGCTCGATACGATACGTTTGACCGTATCTTTCGGAATATCTTTACCGATCAGCCCGTTTACATAGGCATATGTCAGCTCTACGGGGAAGTCGGCAATCGGAGCCGGATAATTGTCCTTGATTTCAGAGGCGATTTCTCCTCCCGCCAGTTCTTTCACCAGCAGAGCTGCCTCCTTCAGGGCATAAATCGTGGCGTTAGGATCGATGCCGCGCTCAAAGCGGAACGAAGAGTCGGTGCTCAGTCCATGACGGCGGGCGGTCTTACGCACCCAGGTAGGATGGAAATAGGCACTTTCGAGGAACACATCTTTAGTCTGTTCGGTCGTGCCCGAATCCAGTCCGCCGAAAACTCCGGCGATGCACATCGGCTCTTCCGCGTTGCATATCATCAGGTCACGGTCGGAAAGCGTCCGCTCCACCTCGTCCAGCGTAACGAACTTGGTTCCTTGGGGAACGGTCTTGACAACAATCTTGCCGCCTTTTATCTTGTCGGCGTCAAAACAGTGCATCGGCTGTCCGTAGGCATGCAGAATATAGTTTGTGATGTCCACAATGTTGTTGATCGGACGCAAACCGATTGTACGCAATTTCGTCTGCAGCCACTCCGGACTTTCCTTCACCGTAACGTTTTTAATGGCGACTCCGGCATATCTCGGACAGGCTTCGGCATTTTCTACAACAATGTCGATATCCATGTCATGGCTGTCTACCTTGAAGGCATCCACCGACGGGCGTTTCAACGTAGCCTGACGCCCGTTCTGAATCAGCCAGGCATACAGGTCGCGGGCCACGCCGTAATGCGAGCAGGCATCGGCACGGTTCGGCGTGATATCCACCTCCAGCACGTAGTCGCTTTTTATGTTATAGTAATCTTTGGCCGGCGTTCCCGGAACAACGTCTTCCGGAAGCACGATGATACCTTCGTGGCTCGTGCCCACTCCTATTTCATCCTCGGCACAGATCATTCCGTTTGACTCCACGCCGCGCAGCTTGGACTTTTTGATGGTGAAGCATTCATCGCCGTCGTAAAGCTTGGTCCCGATCGTAGCAACGACAACCTTCTGTCCGGCAGCCACATTCGCAGCTCCGCACACGATCTGGACAGGCTCTCCCCCACCCAGGTTAACGGTTGTAATGTGCATGTGGTCAGAATTGGGATGCGGCACACAAGTCAGAACTTCTCCGACCACAAGGCCCTCCAGACCTCCTTTTATTGATTGTATTTCTTCTACCCCGCCGGTTTCCAGACCGATGGATGTAAGAGCGGCTGCCACTTCATCGGGAGTCAGGTCAAAATCGACGTACTCTTTCAGCCAATTATAAGAAATGTTCATATCTGTAACGTTTTATATAATTCACGATTGATGCGCAAAGTTACAATATTTCTCCGAATAAACGAAAAAAACGCACAAATTGAAGCAGGCAAATTAAAGCGGACTGAAACCGCTGACATTCAACAGATCCGATTTCGCAGAAGAGTGCAGGCTGCTTTGCGGGCAGACAAACTTAAAACGTCCGGTACAATTATCTGTCTTCAGCTTGAAGACATGCATCTTCAGGCTGAAGATTTGCATCTCCAGGCTAAAGATATAAATCTCCAGCCTGGAGATAAGGAATCGGTCCCCACAAAGGCATATTCCGGACACGGCAGCCCGCAAGAAACGGCACAAAAGCAGACACAATGCTTCATGCCGCTTGCCGCAATGCCGCACTGCGCCTTGCCTCCGGCTCGGGCAACAGCTTTTCAGTAGTATGTTTCGTGATACGTGCCGAAGTGCAAGATTCCGTTCCGATAAGAAACGGTTATTTTGTCTTCACGGGCCAGCCAGCCGACGGCACACGCCAGTTCGAGCGGATTCAAGCCCGTATGTCTCAGAAGTTCTTCCCAAGAAAACGTATTGTCATGCAGTGTACGCCATACAATACCTGCATTTTCTCCAATCGTACTTTTATCCATAAGCTATGCTATCAAAAAGATCCTACATTGCAGTGCACCATGCGATAGATTCTGGGCGACATGCCTTTATGCGCCTTAAAGAATTTGCCGAAGTTCGAAAGGTTCGAGAATCCCAATTCGTAGACAATTTCTTTGATGGAAGTCCGGGTATGACAGAGCATGTATTCTATTTCCCTTACGGTCGTTTCGTTTATCCACTCTGTCGGTGTTTTTCCGCTCGTCTTCTTGACGATGCAGCACAAGTATTTGGGAGTGATACACAACCGTGAAGCATAGAACGCCACGCTGCGTCTTTTCCCGTGATGGGCAAACAGCAAATCCATGAAGCGTTCATACAGAACGTCACCGCTGGACTTATAACAGTATGTCCCTTCGTCCAAATGATTCAGGCGCATCAGTATGCGGTTTTCTTTCGCCAAGGCTTCAACGACAGAAAACAATTCGATGGCTTCCATCCCGGTCGTTTCTTTCAGACCATAAAAATCAATGTTCCCTTCGCTTTTCTGTATCGCATCGAGAACCGTCTGTTTCTTCTGTTCCATTTTTCTATATGATTGATTGTCCATACACTGTAGTTTATGTTCTTTCTTTTCGGTGATAAGGCATCAGCAGCACCGCAAAGGTGCTTCCCAGGCAAATCCATATCGTAGATCCGGTGATGTCTTTCATAGCCACCAGCGTGGCTTGCAGCGAAACCTGCCCCTTCATCAGAACGGATGCCAGGCGGGAAGCTTCTACCTCGTCTTTCCCTTGCTGTTTCCCCAAACGGGATGCCTGCATGAACCGGGCAGCGAACTGCGGACTATCGCTCCGGACATCCTGTGCCAGGCGAGTGATATAGTGCTGCTGCCGTTCCTGAAGCCAGTTGCCATACACAGAAGTTCCGACAGCTGGAGCTGCCACATTGCGTACCGCCACCATCAGAAACAGCCACGTAGCGAAATAGCGTACGGGCAGATGCTTCATGGCAAAAGCGCAGGTCACGGAATACAGCACAAGCATACCGGAGTAATGAAGCAGTGTCGGGGGTATGATATGTCCGTACACGCCCATCGTCTAGTAATGGAAATACATATACAGATTGGCACCCAGCATCAGCAGAAAGCCTGCAGCATAGATGTAACGGAAATGCACGCCCCGGAACACGCATACCAGCATAAAGACGAGTCCCGCCACGCAGCCCGGAATCGCCCAGCAGGAAACAGCGGCACTCTCCAGGTTGCCGGAAGCGGTAGACATTTTCAGATAGGTGGTAACGAACAGGGTGCTGCTGTTGACCAGCATCAGCAGGAGAAAAATGCCGATGCCGTACCACGTGTAACGGTAGCGGAAGATACCCAGCTCCAGCACCCGTTTCTGACGCACAGCCGCAGAAAGCCACAAGAACGCACCTCCGCCGACAAGCATCACTGCCCATGCCGCGCGCATCGACCGGTGATCGAACCAGTCATAGGTTTTTCCGAATACCATGATATAGCAGAACGCTCCCATCGCCACCGTCAGCAACAGAGCGTCCGGCAGCAAACGCCACGGCAAATGATAGCGGTGCGTAGGAGCCGGACAAAAGGTGAACGACACCAGAAATACGGCGGCCAGCATCATGCCTGCCACCAGCAGATAGGTGTACTCCCAGCGGAACTCGTATGCCACCCATGCCGACACGTAGTTGCTGAACTGCACGATGCAGAGGATGTAGCAGTAGAGCACAGGCATCAGCAACGTCCGGGCATGGTCGTTCTTAAAGGCGTTCTCCGGCGAATCCGGCTCATACTCCATAATCCCCAGGCCGCGAGGCAAAGTCCTGCAATGCCGGCCGCCTTTTTCATCGTGAATCTTTTTCCGGATTCTTGTTTTCGGGTATTCGCTGTTGTTTCCATATAAATCGTATCTATTTGTTTTGTTTTCAGAACATCCAATATTTTGCCGCCTCATCGGGTAAGACAGTCCAGACTTCCAGCGAGCTTCAGCAGGGCAAGCTGGGCCATGTTACACTGACAATGCGCCTGCACACAGGCCGACTGTGCGGCACGGAGCCGCATCTCGTCTTGCAGCAGTTCCGTCATGGACGCCACTCCTTCCCTGTATTTTTCTTCAGTAACGGCATATACATCTTCCGCCTGACGGTAACTGTCTTTTTGGGTGCGGAAAACCTCCAGGTTATGACGGAGCAGCCGCGATGCGTCAGCGTATTCCTTCTCCAGCTGCTTGCGCTGCATATCAAAGGAAGTTTCCGCCTGCTGCCTGTCGTACCGGTACTGGCGCACTTTCAGCCGTTTGTCATTGGCGTCGAATATTGGGATGTGCACCGACAGAGCAAGGTACGTGTTGCCGAACCAGTTGTGGGTTTCGCCCGACGTATGAAAATAATGGTGAAGCTTTTCCTGATAGCCTACTGCTCCCAACTGTCCGCCCAACGAGATGGAAGGGATATATCCGGCACGTACCGCCTTGATTTGCCGGTCCGCCAGTTTTTGCCTGGCAGACAGCAACCGCAGTTCCGGCAGGGAACGGCTGATGCCCGCCGTATGAAGCAAGGCCACCTCAGAAGGCATGGAACTGACCTCCAGCGACGCCTCGGGAGGAAGGTTGAGCAGAAAACGGAGCAGATTCAATTGCTGTTCGTGAAGCGTGACGCACTGGTCGTGCTGCGCCGCAAGGCTTTTCAGACTGATTTGCACACGGGTCAAATCTACCTCCAGCACAACTCCGCCCTTATACAGTTCTTCAGCAATGGTGCAAAGCTTCTCCATCCGGCGGATATTTTCGTCCAGCAGATTTTGCTGTTCCAAGGAAGCTTGCGCCAAATAATAAACATTGCCAATCTGTACGGTCAGGTCTTCCACGGCTTTCTCGTACGACAAGGTACTGATTTCCTGCACCGTGCGGGCAACCTTCGCGGCTGAAAGCACCGTCTGGTTATAGAGAGGCATACCGAACTGAATCCCTGCTGTCATGGCATACTGCATACTCTGGATTTTCTGCCACGTCGGATCGTCGGGAAAATCATTGCCCAGCAGTGTGCCGGTGGTCACATTGGCAGGTTTCATCAGGTAGTCCGCCATTCGAAAATCAGCAGACAATACAGGGAGCAGCCGGGAACGGCTTTGGGTTAAAGCCGTTTTGCTTTTCAGCACAGACAGCCGGCTGTTTTTCAACGAAAGGTTGTTGCGGATCCCTGTTTCCACACATTCTTTCAACGAATACGTCTTTGTCTGCCCGTAAACATCCGGCAAACAAAAGAACAAACATACCAATAAAAGCAGATACTTCATGACTTTACATTTTCTTGTTGTTTGCAGGCAAAGTTAGTCCGGTTTACAGCCGCAAGGAAGTGCAATTTATGGGAGCAATTGTGCAATTTCAACGATAAAAGAAAATATAAACGATGAAAAATAACGGATATATCAATCTTATTGGTTAATTTGCGTACAAATAAAAAAAACTCGTCATGGAACAGACAGCCTATCAGATGCTGGACATCGGACAGCTTTTGGCAAATGATGCTACCGTATCGCAAAACAAATACGGCTTCTTCTTATGCCGGAAAGGAGAAGCCGACATACTGCTGGACAATCACAGCTTTCACATTGAAGCAGGCGTACTGTGCCTCTACACCCCTTATACATTTATACGCATCATACGCCATACGGATAATATCGAAGGATGCCTCATGGAAGGAGAGCTGGATACAATTCAGTCTGCCTTGTCAAACATACCCGCGGCAGAACGTTTCGCCATCCGCTCTCATCCCTGCGTGAAACTGGGAACGGCAGAATGTCAAAGGCTGGAGCAGGCTGTGGAGATGCTGGCTGCACGCACCGAACTGCTTCGGAAAGCCGAAAAGCCGCGTTCTGTCCGATTGCTTCATACACTGGTGCAGGCTCTGCTGCAAGCCCTTTGCCTTGAGGTGCTCGAAATTTATTTCAACTGCACGACAATAGAAGAACTTCCCCAAAACCGTGAAGAAAAGATATTCAACCGCTTTCTTATGTCTGTCTTCCGCAACTGCAATAAAGAGCGTTCCGTAACCTTTTATGCAAGAGAGCAGCACCTCTCGCCCAACTATCTTTCCACAATTGTCAAAAATCAGTCAGGACGCACCGCTATCCAGTGGATAGAAACATTCACCCTGCTGCAAGCACAACACTACTTGCTGCAGACCAGACTCAGCATCAAGGAAATTGCCTATCAGCTGCACTTTCCCGACCAGTCGGTCTTCGGACGCTATTTCAAGAAACACTGCGGAGTTTCGCCAACCGATTACAGAAACAGAAAACGGATATGACAGACTGCCGACAGTCAGTGAAGTTAAGAAACAAAATCCTATCTTTGCATACATAATTCCACAAACACAAAGGAAAGCCGGCAGCATTAGAGCCTGTCCGTTTAAATGCCGCTCAGGTTATTGGAAAATTTAAAATAACGGCTCTTACGTAACAGAAAAATTTAAACCAACTAAGTTTGTATATAAAATAGTTAAAACATGAAAACAATCCGTCTGATCTATCCACAATGGCAAGGAGGAGATATCACCCGCTGGATTCCGGAAATAAGCGATCCCGGCCTTGCGGCACGCGGTTATTTTCTGGGTGCGCAGATATTGGATTTTCTCGTTCCAGGACAAAAACAAGAAACGTTTACCGTTCCCGTAACAACTGAACTCATTGAGCGAAAAGTGACAGAAGGCATAATGGACCGTGACATTATCGCCATACAGACACAGGCCGCTCTCGATATCCTGAACATTCAGAATCCCGACAAAATTGTCACACTTGGAGGAGAGTGCTCGGCAAGCGTTGTACCATTCACTTACCTGGCAAACAAATACCCCAACGACGTAGCCATGATCTGGATCGACGCACATCCCGACATCACACTCCCAGGGGACGCCTACTCGGGGTACCATGCCATGGCCGTAACCGCATGCATGGGAATCGGTGACCGGAAAATTCTTTCCAGACTTCCGGCTCAGATAAGCCCGTCAAAAATCCTGTTTGTCGGACTCCGCGACTGGGAAAGGGACGAAATAAAAGAAAGACAAAAGCAATACGGCATCAAACACCTCACACCGGAAGAAACGAAAGAGAACAGCGATGAAATACACAAATGGCTGAATGCGTGCAACGCATCCAAAGTCGTCATCCATTTTGACATGGATGTGCTCGACCCGGCAGAAATTGTCGCGGCAGTAGGCATTATACCCGGCGGAATGAAAATGACGGAAGTGGTGCGCGTCATAAATGACATTGCGAAGGAAAAAGAAGTGGTCGGACTCACCGTAGCCGAGCCCATGCCACGCACAGCCATACGCATCAAACAAATGCTCGAACAACTTCCGCTGATACAGGAATAAAAAAGAGGTGCGCCTTCACACCTGGCGCACCTCCACTAAAATTATGTTTACAATTAACAGAGTTTGCGAGAACCGTCGCTGATGACCACATCATAAACTTTCGGACTGCGGCCGAATTTTTCTTTATATCTTTCTTTAGCCGTAGAAATGAATGTTTCATACAGTTCGTTCTTCACGAGATTGATTGTACAACCACCGAAGCCGCCGCCCATTACGCGCGATCCGGTTACACCGCAATCAAAAGCAACATCATTCAAGAAGTCAAGTTCTTCACAGCTCACTTCATACAGTTTGCTCATGCCATGATGCGTTTCATACATTTTTTGTCCGACCGTTTCATAGTCGCCTCTTTCCAATGCATCACAAACATCGAGCACACGCTGAATTTCTTCAATCACATATTCAGCACGCATATAATCCTCTTCCGAGATCTGGGCTTTCACCTCATTCAGCATCTCCATGTTGCAATCTCTCAGATACTCTACATGCGGATGAATCTTCTGCACGGCAGCAACGACATTTTCACAGCTCTGACGGCGTTTGTTGTAGGCAGACGAAGCCAACTCATGTTTCACTACAGAGTCAACCAGAACCAAACGGTAGCCATCCGGTTTAAACGGGAAATACTGATATTCCAACGAACGGCAGTCCAAACGGATCAAATGGCCTTCCTTGCCGAATACAGAAGCAAACTGATCCATAATGCCACAGTTTACACCACAATAGTTATGCTCTGTAGCCTGTCCCACCTTAGCCAGTTCAAATTTATCAATCTTATTGTCACCGAACAGATCGTTCAAGGCATAAGCATAAGTCGATTCCAAAGCGGCAGACGAAGACATTCCCGCACCCAGAGGCACATCACCGGAGAATGCTGTATTGAATCCCTTCACATCTACTCCTCGCTTGATCATTTCACGGCACACGCCAAAGATGTAGCGTGCCCAGCTTGCGTTGGGAGCGTCTTCCTCATTCAGTCCGAACTCAACATAATCCTTCAGGTCGATTGAATAAGCACGAACTTTGTCTGTTCCGTTCGGCTTGATTTCAGCAACCATGCCTTTGTCCACTGCTCCCGGAAAAACGAAGCCACCGTTATAGTCAGTATGCTCACCAATCAGATTAATACGTCCCGGAGATGTGTATACTGAACCCGTCGTGCCGTCGAAATGTTTGATAAAACGACTTCTTACATATTCTATGTCCATAATGATAAAAAATTAAAGGTTAATATTTCATATAAAACAAAATGACGGAGTCCGGAATAACCGTCCGTCCCCCATCATTTCATATTTTTCAATCCACCGGTATGTCTTTGTTCACATTCTTGCATCCCACCAGTCCGTAGAACAACAAGTAAGCCAATGCAAAAATGATTACCCAATAGCTGTTCATGAAACCGGCCACATCAGCCAGCCATCCCTGAATGACAGGAAGTATACCGCCGCCGCAAACCAACACCATAAACACTCCGGAAGCTGCAGCAAGGTATTTGCCCAATCCTTCAACCGCAAGGTTGAATATTCCTCCCCACATGATGGAAGTACACAAGCCAACAAGCACCAGGAACATCGCGTTGATAGGAACTTCAGCCATACCGAACGACAAGCCTCCCGTTGAGCTTTGCTGCAACACCGGCAAATTCACCAATGAAGCGGTAGAAGAGAATATGGCAAGGAATACCAATATCAGACCTAATCCGGAAGTGAAGATCATCATAACGCGGCTCGACACCTTAGCTCCCAATGAAGCTCCCAGAAGACGGCCGACAAGCATCAGCAACCAATACGTGCCGACAACAAAACCGGATATTGTGGAACTGATTCCAGCTCCTCCTTTTTCTACAGGGTCCGTAAGGAACAGGTTCAATGTGCCCGGCACGCCAACCTCAATTCCGACATACACGAAGATGGCAATGGCACCCAGCACAAAATGACGGAATCTAAGCACTCCTTTTATCAGCACGCCGATAGGCTCGGATGATTCAGACGTCTTCGGTTCGGGAATCTTCACAAACAGAAGAACGAAGAAAGCAAACGCGAATACCGCCATCGCCGTATACATGACAGGGAAAATCTGAGAAATGGTAGCCTTTTCAACCGAACCGGCAATCAGAATACCTACGAACATCGGAGTGATGGTAGCCATTACAGAGTTGAACGATCCTCCGACCTGAATGAGCTGGTTACCCTTGTTTCCTTCACCGCCCAGTTTGTTCAGCATCGGATTTACAACCGTATTGAGCAAGCACATGGAAAATCCCGACACAAAAGCTCCTATCAAATAAACGGCAAAAGCGGAAGACGGGCTGGCATGTCCGGAAAGATACTGTATGCCCACACCGATAAAGCCGACGGCAACTGCAATGAGGGCGGTCTTCTTATACCCCACCTTTGTCAATAAAATACCGCTGGGGATTCCCATTACCGCATATGCAATGAAGTTACCTAAATTACCCAACATTCCAAGCGCGTTGGATACAGAAAACTGATTTTTCAATACGATTCCCATTGGGGCAGCAAGATTAGTAACAAATGCAATCATACCGAAAAGGAAAATCATAGTGACGATTGCGATGACCTTGCCATTTTGCTTTTGTTGATTCATGATTTGTTTAAGAATTTAAGTGTAATGAATTTTGTTTTATAATCAAAAGGAAATTATTTTTCAACTCCGAATTTATAGACGGTTACCTGATGGTACATATCCCCGGCGTCAAGAACAACGGAAGGGAAATGTCCTTTATTTGGCGAGTCCGGAAAATGCTGTGCTTCGAAACAGATTGCACTGCGCGCCGGGAAAGTGGCCCCGTGATAGCCTTCAAAGCCATTATGCCAGTTCGCCGTATATACCTGCACTCCCGGTTCGGTCGTGAACACCTCCAGCGAACGCCCGCTCACAGGCTCCACACATTTTGCAGCAAAGACCAGTTCACCCGGTTCTTTTTTATTCAAGACATAGCAATGGTCATACCCCGCTCCGAACACCAGCTGCTGGAAAGGTTCATTGATGCGGCTTCCTACCGTATGCGGCGTGCGGAAATCCATCGGCGTACCTTCCACCTTTGCAATCTCGCCGGTCGTAATGGAAACTTCATCCATCGGCGTATAGAAGTCCGCATTCAAAGTGAGGACATTATTGTCTACAGTAGGAGTAGGATTCGCCAAACCAGCAAGACTAAAGAACGCATGATGTGTCAGGTTTACAATCGTCTTTTTGTCTGTTGTGGCATTGTAGGTCAGTATCAGTTCATTCTCGTCGGTGAACGTATAAGTCACAGTCACATCCAAATTTCCCGGAAAACCTTCTTCCCCGTCTTTTGAAAGGTAATGCAGCGTAAGGCTTTGCCGGCTGGTCTGTTCGGCATCCCACACCCGGCTGTGAAAGCCGGTCGGTCCGCCATGCAGCGAATTGGGACCGTTGTTAATTGCCAACTGATATTCTTTTCCGTCAAGAGTAAACTTTCCCTTGGCAATGCGGTTGCCGTAACGTCCGATAAGCGTACTCAAAAAAGGCTCATGACTGTTGATGACATGATCAATGCTGTCATGTCCTTGAACTACATTCGCCAGCTTGCCGTCTTTATCAGGCACCATTACCGCCAGCAGTGCACCCCCATAATTCGTAACGGCGACCTCAGCCCCCGAATTGTTCGACAAGATAAACAAGTCTGTTTCCTTTCCCTCTATTACTTTTTGAAAATCAGACCTTTTTAAACCGCTTAAATTGTCTTCTTTGTAAAATGTGTCATTCATATATTAAAAATCTTTTATTCACATATCCAAAACACTATGCAAATAAAAAGATTTTCTTTATAAAACCCAAACTTTTCTACTAAAAGATGAACGGTTATTTGTTTAAAGAAAGTAAATCGGCCACAATAAAACTGCTTCCTCCGACAAAAATGAAGTCATCCGGAGCTGCCTCTGCAAGCGCCGCACTGTATGCACTCCCGACATCTGAAAAAACGTTTCCCTTCAATCCGTATCCGGAAGCCAACTCTTCAACCTTTTCAGCCGGAAGCGCTCTTTTCACACTGGCCTGCGTAAAATAATACTGCGCATTCCTGGGAAGCATCGACAGCACTCCGGTAATGTCTTTATCATTTACCATCCCTATCACAATGCGCAACGTACGACAACGCTGCATGGCAAGCTGTTTCACCACATAAGATATGCCGCCCACATTATGACCGGTGTCACACACCACAGCGGGCTGCTCACGCAGCTTCTGCCAACGCCCCATCAGCCCCGTCAGCTCGCAAACCTGCGAGAAACCCTTCCTGACATCCGCATCACCGATCCGATAGCCCGACTTGATGAGCAGGCGCAAAGCTGCCAGCAAGGTATTCGTATTCTTTTCCTGACATAATCCGCGAAGCTCTCCCTTCAGATTCTTATAATATCTGGTCTGATACAGATAAGCACCGTCATCGGCACGCTCCGTCTTTTCCAAAAGCTGCTCGTCTTCCGCAAAAAAAATGGGAGCCTCGACCGCTCTGGCTTTTTCTTCGAAAACCGGCCTTGTTTCAGGTGTCGTTTCCCCTATCACTACGGGAATCCCCGTCTTGATTATTCCTGCCTTTTCCGCAGCAATCTTGGGCAGTGTATCTCCCAAGAACTGCATATGGTCGAAACTGATATTGGTAATGACACATAAGTCGGGACGAATAATATTCGTGCAGTCCAGTCTTCCACCCAACCCCACTTCGATTACAGCCACGTCTACTTTCTCACGGGCAAAATAATCGAATGCCATGGCAGTAGTCAGTTCAAAGAAGGAAGGGTGCAAAGGCTCGAAAAAGCTGCGATGCTTTTCCACGAAATCCACCACAAATTCTTCTTCTACCGGCCTGCCGTTTACACGGATGCGCTCACGGAAGTCTACCAAATGCGGCGAAGTATAAAGTCCAGTCTTGTAACCGGCAGCTTGAAGAATGGCCGCCAACGTATGCGAACAAGAACCTTTACCGTTCGTCCCCGCCACATGAATGGTGTGGAACCGAGCATGAGGATGTCCCAGATGCTCGTCAAGAGCAAACGTATTTTCCAGTCCTTCCTTATAAGCCGCCTTCCCGACCTGCTGAAAAAGCGGCGCGCTGTTATATAGATAAGCGATTGTTTCCTGATAGTTCATTATGTAAGTTGATTAAGTCAAAACACCATTGATACAAACAATAAAAACATGAAGTTATAAACCATTTATTTCTATTCGAGTTTCAGAAACATGTCTTTCAGATTAATAACCACACAGTCAAACGGATTAATCAGATCCATCCCGATAATGCCCATGTCTTCTGCCGGCTTCGTGCCATGATTCTTAACATCCACAATCAAATCAGTCAATGTCACAGGTTTGCCCCCGACCTTTATTTCAAAAGCGGGAATACGCAACACCTCCCTCTTGTTTAGGCGATTGAAGCTGCCGCCTGTAACCGTTTCACGCTTGCCGGCAGATTCAAGCGCAGACTTATGAGTTTCGTAATATAAATAGTTCAGCCCGGCAGTTGAGCAGCCAGTGTCAAAATGGAGCAACAATTCCTCGCCGTTTTTTTCTGCTTTTAATTTCAATGTCCGGTCCATCTTTATCAGATTACGGCCAGAAGAAGGCAAATCAGACGCAATGGCAGGAAAAACGACCTCTTTCCTCTTCGGACAAATCCGAATCTCGTCAAACAATCCTATAAAATCCATACCCAAAACGGCATCCACTCTCAAGACAGAATCCAACGCATTAGGCGGCAATAAGGTAACAAGCGAATTGTAAAAACTCATTTCTCCTATCTTCATGCTGTCCAGCACTCCCATTTTTCCAACCATGGAGCCTGGAACATCGGGATTTATCATCACCGAATCATTCAGAACACGCACTCCCATTTCTTTTGCCATATGCTCAGACACGGCACTGGTCCCTGCTCCCGTATCAAATATAAAACGATAAGTTTTCCCATTAACCACAACCGGCATCAGAATAATTGTGCCCCGCCATCCCTCAGGCTCAAAATCATCCGGCAACATCACCCTTTCAATGCCGACAGGAATTACTACATCTTCTTGCGGACGGGATATGCTTGGAGGAGGCACGTCTTTCAACCGACTATAAAAAGAATGAATGCTTTCAAGCGCTGTACACATTTCTTCTCCACCGCCCTGCCGTTTAAGCTGTCCCATAATATCCTGCGCATCTTGTGCTGCCTCAGCATACATTCCTTCCATTCCTTTTAACATGCAAGACAGGACAGCCATATTAACGGCATTCTGACCTCCAATCTCAGGCTGATGGCTCACCAGCAATTTTTCGATACTTTCCAAAGCCTCAGCCGGACGATTAAAATAATATCCGATGAAAGCTTCCGACATCAGTTTCAAGAAATCAGCCTGCATAGAATCCTTCACTGCCGGATAAGTTTTTTCCAACTCAAACCAATCCGAGCGGTTCAATATGACTCCAATGCGCTCGTCTGCAGATTGAGAGAAAGATGAAACAGACACAAAAACCAGCAGCAACCAGACGATTCTCTTCATACAACAAAAAATGAAATTACCACCAAGAATAACCGTTCGGATACCTTACACCCTCCACGCCAAAGCTAATGGAACTGCTTTCACCCAACTTGAAATTGACCATGCCGCCTAAGCGGTCGGGAGCAAAATCAGGCAGCGGATAATACAATGCTGATCGTTTGGGCATGAACGACTTGTTTCCATAAGCATAAAGGCTGACACGCTCGTTCACCTTAAAGGCCGCCACTGCCGCAAAGCCCACGTTGCGGTAATCAATGAAGCCCCAATTGAAATTGTTGGCATAAATACCTGCCGCCACACTCAGTCTGTCCGTCACGGGAACGGCATACATAAACGCCGCGTTCTGGCCGAAACCGGCACCGGACGGTGCATATCTGCTGGGACTGAACGTTACATTCAGCCCGACGGAAGCATTGAAGCCTTTATGAAGCTCCCATGCCGTATAAGCATAATCAAAAGGAGTCATACCGTACATGCTGAACGGAACTGTTCCTGCGGACAAAACAGGCGCTTTCAGAGGAACACTGAGCGTATCGCTTTCCAATCTTTCCCGAGCGGGCAAGGAATCTGCCTTCACACGCGTAACGGATTCCTGCGCATTCAGACAAACCGCAAACAAAGAAATGACAGCCATCAATAAAAACGTTCTCATAAAACAGGTTTTGTAACACTTTTCAAAGATACGAAATATTCCCCAATGATGTTTTTCCGCATCCGGCATTTTAATATTATTCAACGGAGCCGGAGCCTGCGACAATAAATACGGAATCTGCACATAAACAGAAACCGCCTGAACAATCTCGGCTTTTGCACCAAGGTCCAGGCGGTTTTTCGCTCTATATTCGTTCAAACATTTAAGACTCTTTCCGTTCTCAATCGAACAAGCTTTTGAACTTTTTGAATATCTTTTCCTTCAGACTCATATTCGGCTTAAAATTCTCAGCTTCCTGCCATTTTTCAAGAGCCTGACGTTCTTCTTTCGTCAGGTTTTCAGGAATATATACGCTTACATTTACCAGCAAGTCACCTTTCCCTGTACTGTAACCGTAACTGTTTATGTTCGGCAGTCCTTTTCCGCGCAGACGGAGCACCTTGCCGGGCTGTGTTCCCGGTTCAATCTTTATCTTTGCCTTGCCTTCTATAGTGGGTATCTCAACAGTACCTCCCAATGCTGCGGTCGGCACACTCAGCAACAAATTGTAGATCAAATCACTTTCGTCACGAATCAGTTCCGGATGATTTTCTTCTTCAATCAGCACCAGCAAGTCGCCCGAAACGCCGTTGTGCTTGCCGGCGTTTCCCTTTCCGTTGATAGTGACCTGCATGCCTTCAGCCACGCCCGCAGGAATCTTCACTGTCACAACTTCTTCGCCATAAACGATGCCCTCACCGTTGCATTCCTTACATTTGTTCTTGATAATCTTGCCTTCTCCCCCACACTGCGGGCACACGGTCTGAGTCTGCACCATACCGAATATGCTCTGCTGCGTGCGTGTCACACTGCCCGTTCCATGACAAGTAGGACACGTTTCAATGGCTCCGTCGCCTTCAGCTCCGGTGCCATGACAGTGAGAACAGGATACATATTTTTTCAGTTTGAACTTCTTTTCTACTCCCGTAGAGATTTCTTTCAGTGTCAGCTTTACTTTCACGCGTAAATCAGAACCGCGGAACTTGCGCTGACGCGCCTGAGCGCCTCCGCCGCCGAAACCGCCAAATCCTCCATGACCGCCGAAGATATCGCCAAACATCGAGAATATATCATCCATTGACATTCCTGCTCCGCCGAAGCCGCCGAACCCTCCGGAGCCTGCCGCTCCGTCAACGCCGGCAAACCCAAACTGGTCGTATCTGGCACGTTTGTCAGGATTGCTCAACACTTCGTACGCTTCTGCCGCTTCCTTGAACTTTTCTTCGGCCTCCTTGTCTCCCGGATTTCTGTCCGGATGATACTGAATGGCTTTCTTGCGGTACGCCTTCTTTATCTCATCTGCTGTGGCGGTCTTTTCCACGCCCAACACCTCATAGTAATCTCTTTTCGCCATAACTATACAGATTTAGACTTTCTACCTTAATTACTGTCCTACAACTACTTTCGCGTGACGAATCACTTTATCATTCAGCTTATACCCCGTCTGCACACAGTCGAGCACCTTTCCCTTCTGTTCTTCACTCTGTGCCGGAACCAAGGCTATAGCCTCGTGATAATCGGTATCAAAATCCGCACCTACAGGCTCCATCTTCTCCAAGCCTTCCTGATGAAGGTTTTTCAAAAACTTCTGATAAATCAGATTCACTCCGTCATATATTGCTTTCACATCCTCCGTCTTCTCCATATTCTGCAAGGCCCGTTCCAAATCATCCAGCACCGGAAGCACAGCATTGATAGCCTTTTCACCTCCATTCTTTATCAGTTCGGCCTTTTCCTTCATCGTACGCTTGCGGAAATTGTCAAACTCGGCGGAAAGGCGCAAATACTTGTCCTTTTGTTCTTCAATGGCACGCTGCGCCTTTTCCAGTTCTTCCGTCAGTTTTTCTTCCGGAGTCAGTTCTCTCTTTTCTTCTTCCTGTTCCTCGACCTTCGCCTTTGCTTCTTCCATATCAGCATTGGCAGTTTCTGCTTCCTGAGTCTGTGACTTCAGTTCCTCTTCGTTCTGTTTCTGATTTTCCTTATCCATATCTATAGCTTTTTTATATCTGATTTAATGTTTATCCTCCGCACAACAAATTCCGTGCCTCAAGAGGAGATGTCCCCAAAATTGCGGCAAAAATAATAAAATTCTGTCACACTGACATAAAAACAGGACATCCGCTTTGTTGCAGCCCTGTTGCACCAATTGAAACAAGATGATGGAGAACACGCTTCATGATGTCATCTTCATTTTGCGGGAAGCAGCAAAAAAAGAACGGGAAGATAGTCTTTCAATGCTGCGTATAATAACTTCAGCGCTTGTCCGATACGGTAATTCACTGTCTGTACAGAAACATTCAATTCTCCGGCAATTTCTTTGTAAGTCATATCCTTGAAACGATGCATAACAAAAGACTCCCTATAATTGTCTGGCAGATTACGAATAGCCTCCCTCAATTTACGACTCAAATCATTTATTTCGCACAAATCAGATTCTTCCAAAACATTCTCACAAATTTCCTGATAAAAACAAGTTTCTGCATTCAGCTTCACCTGTTCTTGCTCAATACGGTTCAGCGACTTCCGATAAACCGTCCGCAACAAATATTTTACCAATGAAAAACGGATAATATTCTCTTCGCGGTGCTCCCACAGCCACAGCATAGTGTCTTGAGCTATCTCTTCGGCAATTTCCTCACGAACGAATTTGCAACCGTAAGCACAAAGCAGAGGATAGTATTTTCGGAAGAGAGCGTCAAAAGCCTTCATATCCCCTCTTTTCAACCTGTCCAGCAGAATCGAATCCATTATATGCTAACACTTTATTCACATTTATTGCGGCAAAAATAATCTTTTTAATTCTAAAAAGAGATTTTTCTTTTCAAATCTTATTTCATCGGCAATTACCAAACCGACCGTGTGTTAATTAAGTTTAAACTCTTAGTTTCCTTTAGTGAGTTTCCTTTCCGGGCTGTCATTTAAGAAAAACAGCTTATGAACAGACAAATGTCAGACTTGGAACAACAGTTAATTGATTACTACAACAACAAACTCAACGAAGAACAACGGCGTAAAATTGAGTCATGGATTAACGCTTCTGAAGAGAATCGCCAGACAGCGCGCCGTATATTCTCCTTTATGTTAGCCATAGAGGTACAACGCATGCACAAAAAGACAAACACTGAAGAAGCACTGGCGAAAACCAAAAATAAGATAAAGAACAAACGAAGAACAATTTGGCTGCGGTAGACACAGCGGTCTGCCGCTGCCTTACTTATACTGCTAACTGTTTTCATGCTATGGCGGCATCCCCAGTCAAATGACCAAGACACGACAGCAGAAATAATTGAAGTCCAAACAGTTTCCGGAATGACAATACGGCTGACACTACCCGATTCTACATATGTCTGCCTGAATTCGGAATCAACCTTAAAATATCCTTCCCGCTTTGTAAAAGGTACCCGATCAGTCTATCTGTCCGGAGAGGCCTACTTTGAAGTGGCTAAAGATCCGAACCGCCGTTTCATTGTACACACTCCACAACAAACCGCAGTAGAAGTCTACGGAACCCACTTCAATGTCGAAGCCTACCCCAATGCTCCGCTCATTACAGCCACGCTGACCGAAGGCAGCATCAAATTCCGCTATCAGGAAGGAACGGAAGTGAAATACATGCCATTGAATCCGGGACAAAAGGCAATCTACAATACGGCCACCCAAGAAGTATCGCGTCACCCAACCTCAGGCATCTCCGAACTAGCCTGGACTGAGGGAAAAATTATCTTCGACAACACCCCTTTGCAAGAGGCTCTGCATATGCTCAGCAAACGGTTCGGGACAGACTTCATCGTGACAAACCCGGACCTATGCAACAACAGATTTACCGGTTCTTTCAGCACAGAACAGATAGAAAAGATTCTGAAACATTTTGAAATATCCTCGGAAATTCATTGGCGGTATTTGAATAAGAAGGATGCCAGCCAAAAGAAAAAGACAATAGAGATTTATTAAATACTCCTTTGAGATTATTAACCCTAAATATCATTGCCATGGAATACAAACCACCATAATGAAATGCGGGAAAGCTAAGCCTTCTCCATGAAAAAATCGTACAGAAAAACTCATTTACACTTAATTTCGTAATAACATCATGAAAAACAATCGTAATCTACACATGAAAGGAAGATCGCCGCACACTTCCGGCCAAAAAATTCCTTTAGCAATGAAACTGCTCTTCTTCTATCTTCTATCTGTTCTGTTCCGCAGGCATTCTACCAGCGGCAGGAAGTTATGCCCAAAGTGCCCAAATCACGCTTGAAGCAGAAGAAGCAACAGTAGCCGAAGTGCTCAAGCAAATCGAAGAAAACTCAGATTTCAACTTTTTCTACAACAATGCGCACGTAGATCTGGAACGCAGCGTTTCCATTTCTGCAAAAAACAGTGATATCTTCACAGTACTTGATGAAGTGTTCGCCAACACAGATGTGCATTATACAGTGCTTGACAAAAAAATCATTCTGTCCAACAAAGCGGAAAGTCAATCGACAACCCAGCAGAAAAAAGTGATACAAGGAAAAGTGACTGACGCCAACGGAGAAGCCGTTATCGGAGCTAATGTCCGCGAAGCAGGAACAAATAACGGTGTCATTACAGATATGGATGGAAATTTCAAGCTGACTGTATCGAGCGGAAGCGAAGTGCAAGTCAGCTATATCGGATTTGCAGACAAAACATTCCGTGTCAAAGACGATACAAGCAACTACAACATCACTCTGGAAGAGGACAATAAAATGCTGGATGAAGTGGTGGTGGTAGGCTATGGCACACAGAAAAAGGTAAACCTGACCGGATCTGTGGCCTCCATCAGTACGGACGAGATCAAAGACCGTGTACAGACCGATGTCCTTTCATCCATACAAGGTACAGTGCCCGGAGTCACTATCATCTCACGACCGGGATCAACACCCAGCATCAATTTCCGAGGCCGAGGCAATTTAGGCACTTCGGAGCCGCTCTATGTAATAGACGGAGCCATTGCCGACGCAACCTTCTTCTCCAACCTTGACCCCAACAGCATCGAATCCATATCCTTTTTAAAAGACGCAGCTTCATCGGCCATCTACGGTTCGCGTGCTGCCTACGGTGTTGTCTTGGTCACGACCAAAGCAGGCAAGGAAGAAAAGACCAGTGTTTCTTACAGCGGCTTCGTAGGCGTAAAGATGCCTACATATCTGCCAGACCTTGTCAACTCGGCAGAATACGCTACTCTATTGAATGAAGCAATGTACAACCGCAACCCTTCGGGAGGATGGAACCAAGCATACACAGATGAAGAAATCGGCTGGTTCCGCGACGGAAGCCGCCCGGACTACTATCCGAATACAGACTGGATTGACTTAACTATGGACAAGCATGTACTTACCACGCAGCACTCCATCAATGTAAGTGGAGGAACAAAGAAACTGCGCTATTATATCGGAGGAGGCTATCTGTATGACGACAAGTTCACACGCGGACAAGACAGCCGACGTTATAACCTGAACATGAATGTCACCTCAGACGTAACAGACTGGCTGTCCGTTTCCGGAGGAATGAAGTATATCCGCAACGAAAACAAGACAGAACATGGCGTACCTTCTATCATAAACTACCTGCTGGTGCCTTACCATGGTAGCACAACAGTCTGACGGAAACTGGGGCAGTATCGCTGGCGGAAAGCAAGCCACAATTTCATTCATCACAGGCAATCCTCTGCGCGCCATGAACTCGGACAACTGGAACAATTCTTCCTTTGAAAATTCCATGTATAACCTGAGCATCGACATCAAGCCGGTAAAAGGACTGACCATCACCGGAGCCGGAAGCTACAAGCGGTATGAATACAAATACAAGTCATATACAGCCTTACAGGATGAAGTGCCTCTTTTCGGATCCGGTGATCTGATCAGCGGCACAGGCAATGCCGTCAACCAGATGAGCATGAGCTGGAACAGCAGTTCTGTACTGCAAACCCAACTGACAGCGCATTATGATTATACATATGACGAACATGACTTCACGCTGCTTGCCGGTACTTCATACGAGCACTATCAAGGCCAGTCGCTAAACGGAAGCCGCAAGAATTTCCCTTCTGACTCGTTTCAGGATATGAGCGGCGGCTCAGCTGCCGGCACAGACATCACCAACGGATCTGCCATGAGCGAATACAAGATAATGTCCTATTTCGCACGTCTAAACTACAGTTTTAAAGACCGTTACCTCTTTGAAGCCAACGTTCGCGCTGACGGCTCTTCACGATTCCATCCAGACAATCGCTGGGGCGTATTTCCATCATTCTCGGCAGGCTGGAGAATCAGTGAAGAATCCTTTATGGACAAGCTCACATGGGTAGACAACCTGAAAATCCGCGCTTCATACGGAACCCTGGGAAACATCAACAACGTAGGCTACTATGACTATTTCCAGCTCTACGACATCGGCAGTTACTACACATTTGACGAATCGTTAGTTTCCGGCATCTATGAGTCACGCCCCGCCAATACGGAGTTGAGTTGGGAACGGGTGGCCATCACTGACATCGGATTGGACGCAGACCTGTTCAACGGACGATTAAGCCTGGTAGCCGACTATTATATCAAAAACACCAGTGACATCCTGCTGGCATATAATGTGCCCGCCGAAACCGGGATCTCCACTGCACCTTCCCAAAATCTCGGTAAGGTACGCAACAAGGGTTTCGAACTGGCATTGACCTATCGGGACAAGATCGGCAGCGACTTCCATTTCAGCATTGGAGGAAACATCGCTTTCAACAACAATGAAATTACCGACCTTGCCGGTTCGGACAACATGATTCAATCCGGAGGCGACAAAATAAGATATATACTGAAAGAAGGAGAAGCCATCGGTTCATATTATGGCTTCAAAACCGACGGACTCTACACGCAGGAAGAGATTGATGCCGGACATTATTATACGTTTGGCCGCGTGCCTAATGCTGGTGACATCAAGTACGTACCTCAGCGCGAAGGAGTTAAATGGGGAGATCCCATCACGGACGATGACCGGACCATTATAGGCTGCGATGTTCCGAAGTTTACGTATGGAATCAATCTGAATCTAAATTACAAAGACTTTGAACTCTCATTGTTCGGTCAGGGAACATCAGGAACCAATGTGGCTTTCGAATCAGAACAGGTATGGGCATTTTTCCTGAACTCCAATCCGCGCAAGTACCACTTGAACCGCTGGACTGAAAGCAACCCCAATCCCAATTCGCTTTATCCGCGCATCTACGGAGGCTCCTCGCTCGACGACTACAACCAGAACTTCTCTGACTTCCAGATATTCGATGCCGACTATTTCCGCATCAAGACCATCACTTTGGGCTATCAGCTCCCCAAAGACATCATCAACAGATGGGGAATCAGCGCACTGAAGTTCTTCGTTACAGGCGAGAACCTGTTTACATTCCGCGAAGACCATAAGATGAAGGATTTTGATCCCGAGTCTGTATCCGGACGTTCGGTAAACGCCTTCGGAACAAAATCTGTTGCTTTCGGCGTCAACTTATCTTTCTAACCTCACATTTTAACAAAAGGATTACATTATGAAAATAAATATCATCAAATCAATCGCCTGGGTGGGCTTATTCTCCGTGTCCGTTTCGTCCTGCGACCTGGATGTCATACCACCTGATTCTATGGTTTCCGAAAGTTTCTGGAAGACAGAAAAGGACGCTTGGTACGCCCTCAATGAAATATATGCCCGCATGCCCGACTTCATAGACGGCATGAGTTATGAAATGTATACCGACAACGCCCACAGCCACAAGCCGTGGGAAGGGGCCTGGGAAGCATTCCAACAAGGAGGAATCACAGCCGGGCAATCCAGCGGCTACGATTACAGCGTCATTCGCCTTGTTAACGACTTTCTGGAAAAAGCCGACAACTGCGAAATGGACGACAACCTGCGCAAACGCATGAAAGCAGAAGCCAGATTTTTCCGTGCATGGGCTTATCAGGAAATGATTGTCAAGTTCGGCGGCGTACCTTTAGTAACAACGGTACTTGCCTACGATGCTCCTAATGTCAAACGGGACGACATAGAAACTGTACGTACATTCATATTGACAGAACTGCAAGAAGTAGCCGACATACTGCCGGACAGTTATGACGGCGGAGAAATGTATGAAACCGGACGTGTGAGCCGGGCAGCCGCTTTAGCCTTGCGCGCACGAGCAGCTCTTTATGGAGGCAATTATCCAGAAGCTGAAGCCTCAGCCAGTGCCGTCATCAACGAAGGACACCATTCCCTGTTCAAGGTGACGGAACTGAACAGTGCCCAACAGCAAGAAGCCGATGAAATGGAACAATGGGTTGACTTCAATACACTGGGAATCGACAAAACGAATTTCATGAAAGGTATTTTCAGTTACGAAGGCATCTGGCAGGATGACAACGGAGCCGTACGCAACAATCCCGAAGTCCTGCTCAGCCACGAACACATGTATGACTCCAATGTCACCGACTTGGCCAGATACCAATATGCCCGCCCGTCACAGTTAGTCCGCGGCTATTCATCCTACGAACCGCTGCCCGACCTGGTACAGGCTTACTGGAAAAGTGACGGAAAGACACTGCCGGACAAAGTAGACCCCGACACGGACGCTTCCAACTATGCAGCTCTCTACGTAAAAGTGCAAAACAACGGATCTTCCATCAGCCAGCAGGAATACATCGAGAAAGTACCCACATTAGATCTGAAGTCAGAAGCGTATATACAACAATTCCGGAATCGTGACAGCCGACTGTACGCTTCCATTCTGTTGCCGTTCAAGGGATGGCATGTCACAGACTTCGGCACGTTCTACTACCGATGGTTCCCGGAGAAGGCTGGAAGTGAAGACGGCAATGAATCATGGACAGGATTCAGCTGGCGGAAACAGGTAGCATTGCGCGGATATGACTCAGGAAGCGAGAACTACAGCTATGACGATTTCCCCGTATTGCGTTACGCTGAAGTTCTGCTGACGGCTGCCGAAGCCCACGTTCAGAACACAGGCTACGATGCTACAGTCACAGGCTGGCTAAATCAACTGCGCGAACGTTGCGGCATGCCTGACGTACCCGCATCCTTCGCATCAAAGGACGAAGCCCTCAATTTTATCCGCAACGAACGCCGCATCGAACTGGCAGGCGAAGGACAACGCTTTGCCGATATGCGCCGCTATGGTAACGACTATTGCAAACAAGTGATGACAGGTCCTTCCTACGCTCCCGGATCGCCCGGCGGCGGAAAATACACAATCGTAGACAAACAATGGAATGACCGCGGAATGCTGCTGCCTATCCCCACCAGCGCCATGGACTACAACCCGCTGCTGGAACAGAATCCTGGATACTGATACAGACCAATCCGCAACATAATATATGCTGAAAAGACGGATGACCACAGATTGCCATAAAATATCCGCGGCCATCCGTCTTTCTTTTTCGCTCAAAAAGAAGATATGTTCTCAAAAAAAAACGTTTTATTTGCATTCCTTACTAAAAAAGCACTGCTATGATAAAAAGACTACGCACATCCATCGCCCTGATGCTCTTCTGCACAGGGCTGTATGCTCAACAAACTATTGACGCGACCCGCTATGGCATCCGTCCGGACACTCATTCCGACGTATCGCCCCGCGTGCAGAAATTATTGAAACAAGTCCGCAGACTGGCAGATAAAGGAGAAGAAGAAATCATCATCCGCTTCGCTCCGGGAAGGTACGACTTCTACCCGGACAAAGCCGCCGAACGGGAATATTACATATCCAATCATGATCAGGATAACCCCAAACGGGTGGGAATTCCGCTTGAAGAACTGAAAAGAGTGACTCTGGATGGAGGGGGCGCCCGGTTCGTCTTTCACGGACGGATGCTTCCGGTATCCCTCTTGCACTCGGAGAAATGTACCTTGAAAAACTTCAGCATCGACTTCGAGAATCCCCATATAGCCCAAGTGCGCATCATAGAAAGCGACACCGTGCGAGGCACCACCTTTGCACCTGAAAAATGGGTGCGCTGGCGTATCACACCAGACTCGGCATTCGAAGCCTACGGCCGCGAATGGACCGTCAGGCACAGTTGGGGGGTAGTATTCGAAGCAAACACCAAACGGCTGGTATATAATACAGGCGACCGTTCCTGCCCTACGAAAGGAGCTTATCTGACCGCCTCAGGATACGTGCATGCACCGCATTGGAAAGATGCGGCACTGAAACCCGGCATGCGCTTTGTCATGCGGGGATGGGGACGCCCGGCACCCGGCATCTTTCTTTACGGCAATACGGACACGCGTCTGGAAAACATACAAGTGCATTATGCCGAAGGCATGGGACTGCTGGCACAACTTTGCCAAAATATCACCCTGAATAAATTCAACGTATGCTTGAAAGGGGAAGACGATGCGCGATGCTTCACTACACAAGCCGATGCCACACATTTTTCAGGCTGCAAGGGAGTAATCAATTCGTGCGACGGCTTATATGAAGGAATGATGGACGATGCAATCAATGTGCATGGCACATACCTGAAAGTTATACGCCGCATAGATGACCGCACTTTAGTCGGGCGTTACATGCACGACCAGAGTTGGGGATTCCGCTGGGGAGAACCAGGCGACTCGGTGCAGTTTATCCGGGCCAATACCATGGAACTGACCGGCAACGTCAACCGGATCGACTCTATCCGCCCCTACGACCGGGCAACGGAAAAAGGCGCACGGGAATTTCTGATTACATTCCGCAATCCCATAGCCAACGAAATCAGCGAAAACGGCGCTTACGGTATCGAGAACCTGACATGGACGCCGGAAGTGCTTTTCGCACGGAATACCATACGCAACAACCGCGCCCGGGGCGCACTGTTCAGCACACCGCGCCGCACAACAGTGGAAGATAACTTCTTCGACCACACTTCGGGCACCGCCATCCTGCTTTGCGGCGACTGCAACGGCTGGTATGAAACGGGAGCCTGCCGCGACGTCCTGATCCGGCGGAACCGTTTTGTAAACGCACTTACCAGCCTGTACCAGTTCACCAATGCCGTTATCTCCATTTACCCTGAAATACCGGAACTGGACAAACAGCAGCAATATTTTCATGGAGGCAAAGGCAAAGGAATCGTCATCGAAGACAACGAGTTCGACATGTTTGACGCACCGCTGCTCTATGCCAAATCGGTAGACGGCCTATGGTTCCGCCGGAACATCATCCGGAAAAACACCGCTTATCCCCCATTCCATTTCAATAAAGACATGTTCTGGCTGGAACGGGTGACAAACGTACATTTGTCGGAATGACGCAGTCATCTGAAAAACACACAGACTGCTCTGATACCTTATGGACTAGCCGTTAAAACGCAAAGGCGCAATGCCTCAAAAAACAGCGGAGTGCCGTCATCAGACGCATGACGCTGCGTGAAATTCTATATCTCTAGCCTAGAGATATAAATCTCCAGCCTGAAGATGCACATCTTTAACTTGAAGATATGTATCCTTAAGCTGGAGATTGTTTTTATGTCCGCCGGAAACGTTTGTTACGGCTTCTTGCCCCCCAAAAAAGATTTCACGGAAAAAGTATCTGCCATGACCTGCATACAATGGCATTCGCCATTTCCGCCAGGCAACTTTGAGTGACCGGTCACGTTTTGCAATCGAAAGATGAGGAAGTATTTCGTTTTTTTATCGTATATTTGCCGGAAATAAAGAAAAGGCAATCAACCATTTTACCGCAACCATTAATTTATCTCTGAAAAACATACTAAACAATGATTAACTACAAAGAATGGAATAATTGGACAGACGAATCTTTATGGGAGCTGCTATTAAACAGGAACGTAGAGATTTTGGAAATCCTGTATCGGAGATATTATGACTTGCTGCTGAACTATGGGCTAAAAATCTATCCAGATAAAGAACTGGTAAAAGATTGTATCCAGGATCTTTTCGTCAAATTGCATCTAAGCCGCAAACTGTCAAATACAATATGCGTTAAAACATACCTGCTAAAAGCGCTGCGAAATCTATTGACAGACAAACTGTCATCCATAAAAGAAACAGAAGACGTGGAAAAGGTGTGTTTTAATCTAACCATAGACAACTTTGCATTGTCTGCCTTATTCAAGCAAAATGACGAAGAGCTTAAATTGAGCAGACAGCTCCTTAATGCTTACCATCAACTTCCGGCAAACCAGCGTGAAGCAATTTATTTACGCTACGTAAAGGGCTTGCCTTACAAGGAAATGGCGGAAGTGCTTGATATAGCCCCTCAATCAAGCATCAATCTGGTTTCAAGAGCACTCACAAAATTGAGGGCTATCATGCAGCTGGAAAAGATAATTCTGGTCTTTTTGATCGTGCGCTAATCATTTATCCTTTCAAGTGAGTAGTTCTTTTCATTTTTTCCGTATTATAGTAAACTGAAAACATTACTTATATGAAACTCACATTTAAATTAGCCGTATTATTATGCCTGTTTTTAGGGTATTCTTCAAACGCATTGGCAGAAGAAAGCGTCAAGCACTTCCCTCATCCCGACCGTATCCGGTATGATGGCTCCTGCATGACCATTGAAGGAAAAGATCTGTTTATCTACAGCGCAGCTTTCCATTATTTCCGTTGTCCGGAACCTTTATGGAGAGACCGTTTCAAGAAAATAAAAGAAGCGGGCTTCAACACGGTAGAAACTTACATTCCCTGGAACTGGCACGAACGGAAAATGCCCGCCAGCCCCGACGCTCCGGGCGAATTTGATTTCGCTGATTTAAGGCGATGGCTTAAAATGGCACAGGATGAATTCGGATTTTATACGATAGTACGTCCGGGGCCGTTCATTTGTGCGGAATACTCCGGAGGAGGCTACCCCAGATGGCTGGCCAAATTCCGTCCGGAAGGTTTCAATGGTTTCTGGCTGCGAAGCGCAGACTACCAACACATACGCTGGTGCCAGCATTGGTATGATGCCGTATGCAAGGAACTTGTGGACGAACAAATAACCCATAAGCCAAAAGGAGAAAAAGGCATTATTCTGATTCAAATCGAAAATGAATACAACCATCACGACTGCGAAAACAAAGAGGAGCTTCTCAAAGCTTTATACCGGTCTGTACGAAAAAACAACATCGATATTCCTGTATTTACTTGTCTGACAAAAGAATGCAGAAACAGCGAGAATCCTGAATTGTCACAGGTATTCGACAGTGACAACTATTATGTAGGACTCTCTTCTGCGCCAGACTGCGCCTACCGGATGGAAAATCTTAAACAATCCCAGCCTGATGCACCGGGATTTGTTACCGAATTACAAGGAGGATGGTTCTCGCTGGTTACCGGCCGCCTCAGCGAAGATCATTATTCTGACGCACGCCACTTCCGCGCATTAGGACTTATGTCTATGCTGGGAGGAGCTACCGGATTAAACTATTACATGTTCTTTGGAGGTACCCATTTCGACGGATGGGGAGCACGCGGCATGACTACATCCTATGACTACAATGCCGCCATACGCGAAAACGGAGCTACCGGCGAAAAATACGTGGAATCGAAAGCCATCGGAGAATTTATCCATACGTACAACGACCAGTTGGCCCGCTCAAAGGGAGGTCCCTGTCTGCTGGAGAATGCCCCTCAATCTCTCTTCGGAGGAATACGGGTGGCGGAAGACGGCACACGTTTTATTTTCCTGCATAATACAGACCCTCAACAAGCAATTAAGGGCAAGGTAAGAATCATTCCCGGAAAATCACCGAAACATTCAGACCCGATGTATAACATCAACCAGCATGGAGAGAAGGTGCTGATTGATGCGGAAGCTGAAGAAAACCATAATCTGCAGAACGTTTCCCCAATAGAAGTAGAATATGAACTTCCGGCATTAGGAGCAAAAGTATTGGTGCTTCCGGCCAATTCTTCCGTCAAAAAGGGTACATGGTGGCCTAAAGCACAGATGCAGACCTTACGCCCTTCCCGGCTTCCGGATCCTGTACGCGTCACCTCGGCTTGGAAAAAAGAAGATCCATTTGCAGAGGCTCAATGGAAATCAACTCCACGACTGGTTTCACTATCAGACCTCGGCGTCAATGATTTCCGTTACAGCCTGTACCGTACCCACGTAAACCTGAATGCACAGCAAGTAAAAGATGAATGCTTTTTACTCTTTAATATGTTCACCCGCGACATCGTGTCTGTGCAAGTAAACAACAAACAAGCCCGAAGACTCTTTCCTGACAAAGCCGACGCACAAAGCTGGACAACCCGCGACTGCTTTGAACGCATTCGCCCAGACGAATACGATAACCGCTTTGACGTAACAGGACTATTGCACGAAGGAAATAACGAAATACTGGTAGTGTACGAAAATCTTGGACATGCCCACGGATATTACCCAATGGAAGAACTTGCCGGTATCCGACAGGCCGGCCTGTCCATCACCGAATCAGCTCTAACGCATCCGTTGGAATGGGAATGCGCCACAGATATGGCAGGCATTACCGCCGGATGGCAATTACCAGAATACTCCCCGGCAAATTGGGAGAAAGTGGCTTTGGACTCCAACTGCAATATACCAGAAAAGGGAAATGACATACAGCCCAAAGGAACCCCCGACGGACTTTTCACATGGTACCGGATTGAATTTGAATTGCCCGAACAACAATCCGGAGTATGGATTCCATGGTTAGCGCGTATCAATGCATCCGGTAACGGATATATGTGGCTGAACGGATATAATATCGGCCGCCACTGGGAAGCAGGTCCGCAACGAGAATATTATTTGCCGGAATGCTGGCTCAATTTCGGTTCTCAAAAGAATGTGTTGGTGATGGGATTGCGCCAGACAGCCAACGGAGCTGTTCTGAAGGCCTTAGAAATAGCGCCTTATCCTAACGCAGCAGAAATCAGAAAATAATTAACCATGAAACATATTCTCATATTTTGCTTTATATGCCTTGGCATCGCGTTACAATGTAACGCGACGCCCCTTCCTGAAAGGAAGATCTTGAACATGAACACAGACTGGGCATTCCATCGGGGAGACCAAGAAAATGGAGCCGACCCCAATTTAGATGATACGTACTGGATACCAGTTGCTATACCTCATATTATGCAGCTGGAACCCAAACATTGCGGCGGGAACTCCATATATGATGGCATAGGATGGTATCGCCGATACTTTACACTTCCCGACACTTACAAGAACAAGCGTATTACGGTTCACTTTGAGGGAGTGATGACCAACTGTGAAGTTTTTCTAAACGGAGAAAAAATAGCTGCACATCATGGGGGATATATTGGCTTTACCGTAGACTTGACAAACCGTATCAACTGGGGAAAGACCAATCTGTTGGCCATAAAAGTATCAGCCCAGCATGACCCGTTGACTCCTCCGGGAAAGCCACAGGAAAAAATGGATTTCTACTACTATAGCGGTATCTACCGTGATGTGCGTATGATAATCACTGAAAAAGTCTATATAACCGACCCTCTACAAGAAGACATCACCGCTGGAGGAGGGCAATTCATCACTTATCCCGAAGTGAGCCGCTCATATGCACGTACACATATCAGCACTCATATCCGTAATTTAACTGAAAAGGATACCCCCGTAGAGGTACATTTACAACTGATTGATTCTTCCGGAAAGACCGTGGCAGAAACAGAAAAGCGGCTTCTCCTTGGAAAAGAATCCGCCCAAACGGTGACACAGGATTTACATATAACTCATCCCACGCTATGGCATCCGTACAAGCCTTATCTCTACACATTATGCACCCGACTTATGCAAAACGGGAAAGTCCTGGATAAGATTACCTGGCAGATAGGAATCCGCAGTATCCGGTATACAGCAGAAGAAGGCTTCTTCATCAACGGAGAAAAATTATATCTCCGAGGAGCAAACCGGCATCAAGCCTTTCCTCATATCGGAGATGCAGCCCCTAATTCCATGCAGGAAAGAGATGTGATCAACTTAAAAAAAGGAGGATATAATGCAGTCCGTGCAGCTCACTACCCAAGTGACCCGGCCTTTCTAAACGCATGCGACCGTTATGGGTTGCTCGTCGTAGAGTGCATTCCCGGATGGCAATATTATAATCCAGATTCTACTTTTATCAACCGTCTTTATGAAGTCGGAAAAGGCATGATTCGCCGCGACCGCAATCATCCCTCCGTTATTCTTTGGGAAACGGCATTAAACGAATCCCGCTATCCTGTATCATTGGCTAAAAATCTTTTTGAACTTGCACATTCCGAATACCCGGGCAACCAAATGTACACAGCCGGAGATTATTTTGGACACAACGATATGGAGCCTTATTATGACGTATTCTATAAACAGGTGTCCCAATACCCTAAAGATGGAGATGTCATGAGCAATTATCCGGAAGATTTCATTTCAATAAAACCTCTTTTCACTCGTGAATGGGGAGATGGAGTAGGAGAAAAACCGCGCGTCAGTTTAATGGAAAATGAAGAGGAGCAGATGAAACAATGCCGAAGCCGCCTTGAGCAACTAAACGGAAAAGGTTACTTTGACTGGTGTATGCTGGACGCTAATCCTCACATGGGCGGTCATTTCGTGTGGAGTTACAATGACTATGCCCGTGGCAGCGAAGATGAAACAATGTACAGCGGCGTAGTAGATATGAACAGATTCCCTAAATTCAGTTACTATATGCTGCAAAGTATGCGCGATCCGTCCATCAGTCAGCCCGGCTTATATGATGGGCCCATGGTTTTCATTGCATCCTACAATGCATCCGGAAAATTTTCATCGTCAACTTCTCATATCATGGTATTCTCAAACTGTGACGAAGTAAGACTCTATCGGAACGGAAAGAAAATAGGAACACAAACCCGTTCGGAACGAAGTCCGCTTTATCAGTCTATCGTAAATAAAGGAGGTAGCCCTGCCTTTGTTTTCAATGCAGGAAACTATGAAGCCGGAACGTTAAAAGCTGAAGCTCTAATAAAAGGAAAAATTGTGGCGACCCACAGCATTGCCACACCGGGAAAGCCCAATCAGCTGCGCATTACTGCAAAAACGGACGGCATCTCTCCCATAGCTGACGGTTCGGACCTGATTCCGGTTTATGTCACTGTATGCGATTCGAATGGCACTCGCGTATATAATTCTGACTTGAAGATTAAATTACATGTTTCCGGCAAAGGAGTCCTTGTTGGAGATACGGCCAGCAGGGTTGGCATCAATCCCCAAAAAGCAGAAGGAGGCATCGCTTTTGCATGGATACGCACTTCGCAGGAAGCAGGGAAAATCCGGATAGAAGCAACTGCCGAAGGAGGCATTAAGGGAGAAACAGAAATCACGACTCTTCCTTATAAAGGAGAATACCTTCCTTCCGGAAAACACAAGGTATTTATTGGTCATGAAGAAGATAACGTTGTTATAAAACCAAGTTCATGGCAACAACGAATCTTAAAGAAAACGTGTTTAGAGATAAAGGATATCCAGACTGATGGCGCGCAAAAAGGTTATCCATCCGCACATATCATTGACAAAAATGACCGAACCTGGTGGATTGCTCCCAATGATAAATTCCCCCAAACGATTACTTTGGATCTGGGAAAGACAACTTATGTAGAGGCCAGTCGCATCCTTTTCCAGAAAGACAGCTCCTCCTACCATCACAAAGTAGAAACTTCTGAAGACGGGGAACACTGGCAAGAACTTTACACACGGGAATGTACCGGGTGGGATTTTAAGCCCGTGAAAGTAGATCGAGAAATCAGGTATTTCCGATTAACGATCGACCGTGTATCCGAAGGCCGGGCCGGATTAGGAGAAATTTCACTGTTTTAATATGAATCATTTTTTTCTGAATCACTGTTTATGAGAAGAATAATGAAACCATACATGATAATTTGTGCAGTATTTCTGTTCATATGCCAGCTGAGTTCTGCACAAATTCATCTTCCTTCGATGGATGTATTCCCGCATAAAAAGGAAATCTACAAAAAAGGATGGATTGACTTCAATAAAAATGGACACAAAGACATATACGAAGATCCGTCACAGACAATAAACGCACGCCTGGAAGACTTGTTGTCACAGATGACATTGGAGGAAAAAGCAGGTCAGCTTGCTACCTATTATGGCTATAACAAAGTAATGAAAGACAGCATCCCTACTGAAGAATGGAGAAATTCCATTCTTCGTTATGGCATTGCAAATATAGACGAACACCTCAACGGAGAGATATTCAATCTAAAACGGCTGGTGGCTTGCATTCATGAAACCCAACGCTTCTTTGTAGAACAAACCCGACTAGGAATTCCGGTAGACTTCTCCAATGAAGGAATCAGGGGATTGTGCGCTCCGAAAGCTACCAGTTTCCCGTCTATGAACGGACTTGGCTGTACTTGGGATAAAGAACTTGCCTACCTCCAAGGAGAAATAGAAGGAAAGGAAGCCAGAGCATTGGGATATACCAACATCTATGCCCCCATTTTAGATGTAGCCCGCGACCAGCGCTGGGGAAGATGGGAAGGAAGCATCGGAGAAGACCCTTATCTGACAGCACGACTGGGAGTAGAAATGGCAAAAGGCATCCAAAGCCAAAAAATCGTTTCAACCCCCAAACATTACGTAGGATACGGCGACTGTAAGGCAGCGCGGCAATGGGATGCCCGTACCGACCCGCACATCACTCCTTCAGAAATGTATTATATCCATGAGTATCCCTTCCGTAAAGTATTTCAAGAAGCCGGAGCATTGGGAGTAATGTGTGCCTACAATGATTATGACGGAGTTCCCATGGCCGGCAATTACCATTATCTTACAGAAGTTCTTCGGAATGAAATGGGATTCAAGGGATATGTGGTATCAGACAGTTATGCCATTGGACGTTTGGCAGGTGTGCACAAAGTTGCGGCAAACGGGAAAGAGGCTTGTTTGCAAGCATTAAAAGCCGGATTAAATGTGCGTACCGAATTCAACAAACCGGATGATTATATACGCTATATCGGAGAGCTTGTTGAAGAAGGGAAACTTCCGATGAAACGGATAGACGAGCTGGTGTGCCAAGTATTATACGTAAAGTTCTGGATAGGCCTGTTCGACCAACCTTATATTGGCTCTGCCAAAGACGCAGACACAATCGTTTCTTCCGCTCTTCATCAGGCCACTGCATTAAGGGCATCCCGCGAATGCCTCGTACTGCTCAAAAACGAAAACAAAATGCTTCCGTTAGGCAAGCGGTACAAGCGCATCGCTGTCATCGGTCCGAATGCTGATTCCAAAGGATATATTCCCACCCATTATGGTCCGCGCGGATTTGATAGCTTCATAAGTGTATATGAAGGTCTGAAAAAAGTTTATGAGCAAGATGACGACACGAGTATAACCTATTCCAAAGGAATTGATCTGGTAAATAAAGGATGGCCGGAAAATGAACTGATAAGCGACACTCTGACCACGGAAGAACAACAAAGCATCGCTGAAGCAGTGCGCTTGTCACAGGAAAGCGACGTGATTGTAGCCGTATTAGGAGATGGCACAAGCACTTCCGGAGAAAGCCGCACACGGAGCAGTTTAGATCTGCCAGGGCACCAGGAGGAACTATTAAAGGCGCTCGTCAAAACGGGAAAGCCTGTTGTTCTCGTTTTAATTTGGGGACGACCGACCAGCATCAATTTCGGCGACAAATATTGTCCGGCAATATTGGCGGCAGGCTACCCCGGTGCACAAGGCGGACTTGCCATCGCAGAAGCCTTAAAAGGGAACTATAATCCGGGAGGGAAGCTAAACGGAACTTGGCCTAAAACCGTAGGACAACTCCCAATGAACATCCCGACGAAACCCAATGCCAATATGGAAGAAATGAACTATCATACTGTAGCCAACAAAGGACTGCTTTACTGCTTCGGACATGGGCTTTCTTACACACGGTTCAAATACGAAGATTTGGTTATCGACAGCGTTTACACCAACACCGGATTAGTGAATGCTTCTTGCAAAATAACCAATACAGGAGATTATGAAGGCGATGAAGTCATACAGTTATATATAAACGACGTCATCAGCTCCACCACTACCTATGAAAAAAATCTTCGCGGATTTGAACGTGTCCATCTGAAACCCGGCGAAAGCCGTACCGTACATTTCTCCATAGTGCCTGACGACCTGATTTTAATCAATGCGGACCATGAAAGAACAGTAGAGCCTGGGGAATTTAAAATAATGATAGGAAGTTCGTATGAAGATATTCGCTTAACCGGAAGCTTCTTTTACAGAGCTTCTCAAACAAGTCCAGCTTATAAAATCAAAGAAGAAAAAATCATGAATGATACAGAATATGCACAATAAGAACAAACTCTAAAATCAAAAAACAGCTAATAATCAGAACATATTGAGCTTGCTTAAAGCCTGTCGTTTTAATTTTCCAATATCATGTTCTTTTGCGAATTGTTTTCGGGTCTGTTTCAGAGAATCAGAAAACATCCTCGAAAACAATTCGCAAAACAAGCCTTGGAAAAATTTAAACGACAGGTTCTTGAATTTTATATAACTTGCCCGGTTCTACCCGTAGGACACCCAATGACAACGGCAGAATTTTCAAGGGCATGCCGTTGGAGGATTGCTTTCATGTCCCGGCAGGACAGAAAGTTTAAGCGGGTTCATTCTATTATTTCCACTTTTTTACATCTTTCTCAAAAATTTTCTTGATAAAGTGAGTATATTCTCATTATATCTCCGTATTAAAAGAAAAAGTAGCAAGCAATGAAAAAATTACGCCAGCAAACATACAAAGTCTTGCGCATACTTCTACAATACTTCAGACAGGCAGAAGTCACGGAATCTCCTGAAGAAGTAGATAGAATATGGGAGCAGATAAAAAAGGAAACAGCACTTCGAAAGAAGATGAAACGACAGCGCATTTTTTATATATCAACTTATGCGGCTGCCGCCATTGCAATACTTGTTACAATCGGAGTATCAATATTTGGTAAATACCAATCAGGGAACGACTATGATTGGCTGGAAAAATATGCCATGATTGCTGACTCTGCGACTACAATTAAAAGCATAAACGACATCAAACTAAAGTTGTCAAACGGTAAAGAAGTTTTCATACAGCCCAATAGTACGATAGCTTATACTTCTAAAAACACTTTGATGGTAAACACTGATACGGTGTATTATGATCAGGGACTTTCCAAAGGAAAAGACATTGACCAAATCATCACTCCGTCAGGCAAACAGACACAAGTCGTTCTTGCAGACGGTACCCGGCTTTGGGTGAATGCCAATACACGTGTAATATACCCGCACAAATTCAAGAACAACCTGCGCGAAATCTTCGTCGACGGAGAAATTTACATAGAAGTAGCCCATAATGACAAAGTTCCTTTTTCCGTAAAGACAAAAGACTTTAACGTAGAAGTATTGGGCACAAAATTTAACGTATTCTCTTACCAAGAGGAAGATCTTTCTTCAGTAGTATTAGTCGAGGGAAGCGTAAAAGTAGAAAATAAGTCTTTGAATAACACAGTCTTAACTCCCGGTCAGCTTATAAACATTAAAGACGGGAATCTGGGAAAACCTGTCAAAGTTGATGTAAACAAATACATCAGCTGGATTGACAACCTGCTAATATATAAAGAAGAACCGTTAGAGAAAGTGCTGCCCCGACTAGAGCATTACTATGGAAAGAAATTCGTTATAACAAACGACATAAAAGATATCAGAATTTCCGGAAAGCTGGAATTGAAAGAAAGGCTTGATAAAGTATTGCACACCTTGTCGTTTTCATTTCCTGTTACTTTCAAAGAGGAAGGCGACACGGTCTGGGTAATGAAAGAAAAAGACAACTAACCTTTAACCAATAATGTCAATATGCAAACAAATACTACGTAAACCTTAAAAAAAGCCAGACGATATGGGGGGCATATCCTCTGGCGCAATTAAGTTTCATCCTAACAGAATTGTTGAACTTAATGTTATACAAATGTATGAAAAATACAGGAATTCACATTAACAAGAAAAAAGCAAGTTTTAAATCTTTATTATTAATTGGCTTTTGCTCATTCAATTTGTCCGCATTTGCGCACACAAATATGCTGTATGCTCAAAGCCAAAGTTTCACCATCGAGATGTCCAATACCACCGTCAAAGGAGTATTCGACTACATTGAATCAAACAGCGAGTTTGTCTTCCTATACGACAAGAATGCCATCAACCTGAACAAGCAGGTCAGCATAGATGTAAAAGGAAGACCCATCCAGGACGTACTGGACGAAGCATTGGAAGGCCAAGATGTGGTTTATGAAATCAATGACCGCCAGATTGCCCTGAAGAAAGTATCTTCTACCCGTGCCACACAGCAGACCGTCCGCATCAAAGGAGTAGTGAACGATGCCACCGGTCCGATTGTCGGTGCCAATGTGATAGTGAAAGGTACTACCAACGGAATCATTACCGGAATGGATGGTGACTTCACGCTGGAAGTACACCCCGGAGACATTCTGCAAATTTCCTACATCGGCTACAAGACCCAAGAAATTGAGGTGAAGAACCAACGCGAGTTCAGCATCCTGCTGACTGAAGACACGAATGTGCTGGAAGATGTGGTAGTGGTAGGTTACGGCATACAGAAAAAAGCCAACCTGACCGGTTCCGTAGCCCAGGTTGACAGCAAGGCTTTGGAAAGTCGTCCGATTCAGAACCTTTCGACCGGTATCCAGGGATTAATGCCGGGCGTAACGATTACCGCCGGAGGAGGTGCGCCGGGTATGGACAATGGTACGATCCGTGTGCGCGGTGTTGGCACATTGAATTCTGCCGATCCCTACATTTTAGTGGACGGTATTGAAACCAGCACCATGAATGAAATCGACCCGAATGATGTAGAAAGCATTTCTGTATTGAAAGACGCAGCCTCTGCCGCTATTTACGGTTCAAAGGCATCGAACGGTGTCATCTTGATTACTACAAAACGAGGCAAAACAGGCAAGCCCAAGATTTCATATAACGGCTATGTAGGCATTCAGAACGCATCCAAACTAGTAGACCGTCTGAGTTCGTACGACTATGCCCGCTTATACAACAAAGCGATGGAAGAAGAAGGACTGACCCCTCGTTTCGACTCTGATGAACTCCAGAAATTCAAGGACGGCACTGACCACAATTATCCTAATACCGACTGGTATGATGAAGTATTCCAGACCGGCGTGCAGCACTCACATAATGTTAGTGTAAGCGGAGGTACGGAGGATGTTAAATACATGGGATCAGTAAGTTACCTGCACCAGTCGGGTATCCTGCCTAATGCTATGAGAAGACAGTTCAGCGGACGTACAAACCTGGATGTCAAACTGACTTCAAAATTGAGTGCACGCCTAAACCTGGCTTACATCGACAATGACTACTCAGACCCGACCAACAGCTATGTAGGAGGCGGCTCTTACCAAATTCTTAAATTAGCCAACCAAATGGCACCGTGGATTGTAGGACGGTACGACGATGGTACGTATGGTACGGTTTCTGACGGAAATCCACTGGCGTGGCTGGATGCTGACCAAACTGTAGACCGCATGAACCAAAACTTCACGGGGTCATTATCCTTGGACTACCAAATCATAGACGGACTGAAAGCTACTGTAACCGGTTCGTATGTAAACGACCAACAACATTACAAAGAGTTCCGCAAACAGATTCAGTATAACCCCAATAAAACGCATAGCCCCAATCAGCTGGACGAACGTTTCTATTTATGGGACCGCATCACATTCGATGCCCTGCTGAACTATGACAAGCAGTTTGGCGCACACGGAGTAAAAGGAATGGCAGGATATCACTTGGAAAAATACAACTATTCCGAAAACCAAAGCATCCGGAAAAACTTCCCGAACAATGATCTAACCGATATGAACGCAGGCAATGCCGCTACTCAGCAAGCCAATGGATATACCCGCGAACTGGCAATGATTTCTTGGTTCGGACGTATCAATTATGACTATGCCGGCAAATACCTCTTCGAAGCAAATATCCGCGCAGATGCTTCTTCCCGCTTTGCCGACGGTAATCGCTGGGGATACTTCCCTTCTTTCTCTGCCGCTTGGCGACTGAGCGAAGAAGAGTTTATGGAAGGTACCCGCGACTGGCTGAATAACCTGAAAATCCGTGGTTCATGGGGATTGCTGGGTAATCAAAGTGCATTAAGCGATTACTATCCTTGGCTAAACACTTACAAACTGGACGGAAAATACATTATCGGTGATGTATTGAATACCGGCTACTGGCAGGAAAGCTACAAACTGGCCTCCATCAGTTGGGAAAAAGCCCGTACATGGGGCATCGGTGTGGATGCTTCGCTGTTTAGCCACGTAGACCTTTCGGTAGATTACTACGACCGGAAAACGACCGATATCATCATGGACGTACCCGTTCCCCAAGAATTCGGATTGTCAGCCTATAAGGATAATATAGGAGAAATGGTGAACCGGGGAGTGGAAGTCACTTTAAGCTACCATAACCAGTGGGGCGACTGGAGCTTCGGCGCTACCGGAAACTTTGCCTACAATAAGAATGAACTGTTGGATTTAGGAGGCGTAAGCGCAATGGTTGATCCGAACGATGAATACAAACGTCGCCAAGTAGGAGAACGCCTGAATTCTTACTACGCTTACAAGGCCGTAGGATTCTTCAACTCCGATGAAGAGGCACAAGCCTGGATGGATAAATATGCCGGACAAGACGGATATCCGTTCAGCGGAACATTCAAAGGAGGAGATTTGATTTACGCTGATACCAATGGTGACGGCAAGATGACAGAAGCCGACCGTGTAGTGTTAGGCTCTAGCGACCCTTCATGGACTTTTGGATTAAACCTGAATGCAGGCTACAAAGGTTTTGACTTGTCACTGATGTTTACAGGAGCTGCCGGAGTCAGCCGAATGCTGGACAACAACGCTGTGGGCGACTTTACAGGAGATGTTCAACATCCCGCTTCTGTTTGGCTGGATGCCTGGACACCCGAAAACAAAGATGCCAAGATGCCGCGTATAGACTATGGTACAGATTCTCCCAGCCGCGCTTGGAACAACTTGTCCAGCTTCTGGATTCAGAATGCCAACTACCTGCGTCTGAAAAATCTCCAGTTCGGTTACACTTTCCCCAAGAAATGGCTGAAAGCCTTGCATGTGGAGAACTTGCGCATGTACTACTCTGCAGAAAACGTGTTCACTATTGACAACATGTTGGTGAATGTAGATCCGGAAAGTACGGATAGAGGCGGATATTCTTATCCTTTACTCCGCACGCATTCATTCGGTGTCAGTCTTACATTCTAACTTTATAAACTTTAAAACAAGAAATAGTTATGAAAAAACATATATTTATCAGTACTGTTGCTGCTATTTCCTTATTAAACGTTTCATGTGATGATTTCCTGAGTACCGTACCTTACGATGCCTTATCTCCGGAAACTACATGGAAAACAGAAGCTGACGCGGAAAAATTTTTAATTGGCTGTTATAGCGGCTGGATGAGTGACGGAACTGCGTTATATGCCGACTGCGGTTCGGACATCGGCTACAACAATTTTGCTTGGGATGGATGGAAATTTATAGGCAATGGCACTTTGTCAGCCGGAAACGATGACATCAGTGATTTTTATAATTTCAATACCATCCGGAACTGCAACGATTTTCTGACTCATATAGAACAAGTTCCTTTTAGCAACGAAGACGACAAGAACGACATGATAGGTCAGGTGAAGACTATGCGGGCATGGCAATATTTTGAGAAAGCATGGTATTACGGAGGAGTTCCCATCATCGATTCTTATGAAACAGCTGCCGAGGCACAGGTGCCCCGTAACTCAGAAGAAGAAGTCAAGAATTTCATATTCAAGGAACTGGATGAAGCCATTCCTATGCTGAAGAAAGACTTCAAAATAGAAACCGGTACTATCAACCGCGCCGTTGCACTGGCCATCAAAATGCGCGCAGCCTTGTATTACGAAGATTACGCACGTGCCAAGCAAGCAGCCGTAGATATTATGAATATGGATCTCTATGACTTGGAACCGTCTGAACCTAATACAGCATCAGGCTATCAGAAGCTTTTCTTAATTGAGGGACAAAGTTCCAACGAAATCATTCTGTCCATTGCCCATGACCAAGTGCAGCTTTCAAATGGATATATTGCAACAATGTACAACAATGCAGATGGAGGATGGTCATCTATGGTACCGACCCAAAATCTGGTAGATATGTATGAAATGGATAACGGATTGACAAAAGAAGAAGCAGGAAGCGATTATGACCCAACGCATCCGTTTGCCAACCGTGACCCCCGCATGACTGCCACTATCCTTTACCCCGGTCAAAATTGGAGCAATCTGGAAGGAGAACCAGTCATTATCAATACGCTGGACAAGACTATCGATGGCAGCGCCAACCCCAATGACCCTAGCGGACCTGACAATGCGTCTAAAACCGGACTGACTTGGGCTAAGTATTTGGGCGATGGACCGACCTACTATGCCGATATGTGGAATGCCAACGCCAACACTATCATCTTCCGCTATGCCGAAGTATTGTTAAGCTTTGCTGAAGCCAAAAATGAACTGGAGGAAACTCCTCAAGACAGTGTGTACGCAGCGCTTAACAAGATTCGCACCCGTGCCGGAATGCCGGAGGTAGATAGAGGCAAATATTCCACCAAAGAAAGTTTGCGTGAACTGATTCGCCGCGAGCGTACCGTAGAGCTGGCCGGAGAAGGATTCCGCCGTGCCGATATTCTGCGCTGGAAAGATGCCAACGGCAAGATGCTTGCCGAAACCGTCATGAACGGTCCGCTGGAACGTATCACCGGTACGGTGAACAATAATGAAGCCGACCCGGAAATGCGTGCTACTGTATCTGGAAGAGAAAAGGTTGAAGACCGTGTATTCAAACCTCATTTCCGCTACCTGCCGATTCCGCAGAAGTACAGAGATACCAATCCGAATCTAGATCAGAATGAAGGGTATTAATACCCATAAAATTAGCTCTTAAACAGAACGGGTATAGTGCTTAAACGACAAGTCCTATACCCGTTTTTACTTTTAAACACAATTCTTATGCACATAAAACATTATCTGGCAGGCTTGTTTTTTGCCTGTCCGTTATTCCTGGCAGAAGCACAACAAGTATGGACTCCCGACAACGGAGATGGAACATTTACCAACCCGTTAATGTGGGGAGACTGGCCCGATCCCGACATTATCCGGGTAGGTGACGAATTCTACATGGTTTCTACCAGTATGCATTACGTACCGGGTTCTCCCATCGTCAAATCCAAAGACCTTGTAAACTGGGAAATGGCAGGATATGCCGTAGACCGTTACGATGAAGATCCGGGATATGACATGAAGGACGGAAAAACTCTTTACCTGAATGGTTCGTGGGCCAATTCTATCCGTTACCACAACGGAAAATTCTATGTAGCTTTCTGCACTCCTTATGGATGGGGTACAGAAAAGGGGCATTTTTCAGTCTGTGAAGCAGAAAAGCCGGAAGGCCCATGGAAGCGCACAATCTTCCCAGAATACTTGTACGATCCGGGACTGTTTTTCGATGAAGACGGAAAAGTTTATGTAGTACATGGACAGCATACCCTTTACGTTACAGAACTGAATGCCGACGCAAGGTCAGTCAAGGGAAAACCCGTTAAAATATGGGACAAGGGAGTGGACGATGCTCACAATTCCGGGAAAAATGCCGGAATGGAAGGCTCCCATGTATATAAAATCAATGGAATGTACTATATCCTCTGCCCCGCCGGAGGAACAGAAGGATGGCAAGTCTGCCTACGCTCCAAGAATATTTACGGCCCTTACGAACATAAGGTAGTCATCCAGGACGACAGTTCTTATCCCACCAATGGTCTGCATCAGGGAGGAATGGTACAACTCGAAAATGGTGACTGGTGGTTTATCATCATGCAAGACCGGGGTGCCATCGGACGCGTACCTCATCTGCTGCCTGTAAAATGGTCAGACGGATGGCCTGTGCTGGGTATCAACGGACATGATGTATCGATTTATCAAAAGCCAAACGTGGGAAAGACTTATCCAATCAAATCTCCGGCTACTACCGATGAGTTCAACTCAACCAAACTTGGCCTGCAATGGCAATGGAACCACAATCCGGACAACAACCGTTGGTCGCTCAGTGAAAGAAAAGGCTATATGCGTCTGAAAGCTTCTTATGCCAAAGAACTAACTACCGCCCGCAACACACTTACCCAAAGAGTGCAAGGACCGTTGTCCACCGGTACAGTAGAAATGGATGCTTCCGGACTGAAAAACGGCAATGTGGCCGGTTTCGGTGTGTTCCAGGATCCGTACGCTTATGTGGCTGTACGCCAAGACAACGGAATACGCAAACTCATCGTATGCCACAAAGGCAAACAGACTACGGTGATTGAGAACTTGAAACAAGACAAAGTATGGTTCCGGGCCCGCATTACCGACAAGGACTTCACCGCCCGCCTGTATTACAGCTTAGACGGTAAAGATTTCTCTCCGGCAGGCGAAGTGCTCCACATGGATTTAGGCTACCCCTGGACGGCAAACCGCTTTGCTTTGCTGAACTACAGCGAAACAGAAGAAGGAGTAGACGGTGTGACCGACTTCAACTGGTTCCGTTTTTACAACAAATGATAAAGTATGCAGGTCATGCAAATACCCATCTTTCCACATCTATTAAAAGGCGCAGGCAGGCTACTTCCTCCGGTCTGCCTTGCCTTTACATTGATGCCATCTTGCCTGCCAACGCAAAACGTAGAAACAGAAGCCGGATACTTCAAAGATAAAAAACAGATACTTACCGCCCGATGGAACCAACCATTCAGCCAAGAAGAAACAGAAAGCCGCCACGCTCCTACATCTCTGTTTCTTGGAAACGGAGATGTAGGCATCATCACTTACACAACTTCTGACGGACAAACCTTGCGGATAGGGAAAGTAGATTTCATCACCGACAACTGGGAAGACTGGACGGGAAACGGACCGGCTGCCTTGCCCGTAGGAGGACTGGAAATCAACGTACACTCACAACCCGCCGAAGGGTTCGGCTACGAAATGAGCCAGCTTGAAGCCGAACTCCGGATGAAAACCGGTACACGCGAACAAGTAGACATGGTTACTTGGATGACTATGGACGATAATTACGTGGTAACAGAACTCTCTACTAAAACAGGAAAACCCGTACCGGTTACGGTCACAACCTATGCCGGATGTGAAGATACCTGCTATGCCACGACTGCGGACTTTTGCGGGGAAGTGACGCAAGTGTCCCGCCGTACCAAATCGGAAGGAAATGTGCGATGGATAAACTGCGCCATCTCTACCCGGATAGTCGGAACAGAAAGCCGGAAGCACAAACTTTCAAACGCACAAGTAACGGATAATTTTACCGTCATACCATCAACTCCATGATGCTGCAATCTGTAGAGGGCGTGCTGCATCTGTTTCCCTGCTGGCCTGCTTCCCCTGCTTCTTTCACACGTCTGCGCACCAAAGGAGCCTTTCTGGTTTCAGCCACTTACGATGGAAAAACGGTAACGACTCTGAAACTGGAAAGTACGAATGGAGGCATCTGCCGCTTACAGAATCCATGGGCAGGAAAACGAATCAAGATAACAGAGAATGAAAAAGAGATAACCGCCTCATACGAACAAGGAATCTGCTCTTTCCATACCCGGAAAGGACATACCTATTGTATTACTCCACAAATGTAAACTGATGAAAATAGATTTAAGAATATCAGCACTATTATTGGCCATAACATGGGGAACTTACGCCCCGGCATCTGAAACTGCAAGCTCTGGCAGATGGACGATATGGTCGGCCTCTCCCGCTTCCCGATGGGAAGACGCCTTCGTAACCGGAAACGGACGGCACGGAACAATGGTATGGGGAAGACCGAAAGACGAGCGTATCACCTGTGTTCACGAAGAATTGTTTATCCGAGGATGGAGCCGACATCTGAAAACCGTTCCATTCACAGCCCCTCTCCTTCCGGAAGTACGCCGGCTGGTCAACGAAGGCTCGAATGACAAAGCCGACAGCCTGATTACGACAGAAGCAGAAAAGCAAATGCAGGCCATGGGTGCCCGACAACGGTGGCCATTGATCCCTCATCCCGCATTCGATTTACACATCCGGCATCTAGACAATGTTTCAAAGGCAGATTCATATCGCCGGCAACTGAATATGGAAAATGGAGTCACATCCGTATTCGGCTGTGACGGAGGGCAAGGAACCGAAGACGTTTTTTCTTCAAGAGAGCATAACCTCAATGTAATCCGCCTGAAAGCAGGGAAAGGGGAAAAATTACATGTCTTGCTGGCATTAGAAGAAACTCCCGGCAGAAAAGGCATGCACTTTGAACATAATCTTGACAGTGCCTTCTTATTTGCCGAAGCAAAGGCAGAACCCGGATGGCTGACCTACCAGGCTGCTTACCGGCAAGACCCCGGCGGTTATGAAGGAACGGCAAGAGTCATTCCTAAGGGAGGAATTATGCGACAGCTGTCTGAAGGATTGGAAATCGAAGGAGCTGATGAAGTATTGATTCTACTACGCATCAGTCCGCTGGAAGATTGGAAAAAGTCAACAATACCCACAGTCAAAAAAGAATTGTCTGGCTTGCCCGCATCATACTGTCAACTGCTTGCTCCTCATGCCAAATTACATGGGGAAATGTTCCGTCGTATGCAACTGGATTTAGGACAGGAGGAGAAATGGAAAACGATCCCGGTAGAAAAAATGCTTTCCGATATTCATCGGGAAGGGATGACCCCTCTGTTTATGGAACAGATTCACGCCATGGGACGCTATCTGCTTATTTCTTCCTGCGGCAAATACTCTCCTCCTTTGCAGGGAATTTGGGGAGGAGGATGGAAACCGGCTTGGATTGGAGGATTCGTATGGGACTCCAATATAAACCTCGCCATATCGGCTGCGGCAATGAGCAATCTTCCGGAATGTGCAGAATCTTATTGCACGTATGTAGAACATTTGCTGCCCGGATGGCGCCTCAACGCCCGGAACTATCTGGGATGCCGCGGCTTTTTAGTAGCTCATTACAACGATCCGGAAAACGGATACCTTACACACTTCGGGCGTTCTTTCCCGTGGATGTGCTGGGCCGGAGGAGCAGGATGGAACCTCCGCCCGTTCTATGAATATGCCATGCTGACGGGAAATGACGCCATGCTGAAAGAACGAGTACTTCCTCTTTACCGCGAAATGGCCGCCTTCTACAAAGACTTTCTGTTGATGGAAAAAGACAGCCTGTACCACTTTATTCCAAGTATCTCACCTGAAAATGCCGCATACGGAACAGACACTTGGCTGAGCCGCGACGCTACCATGGATGTAGCCATCGCTCACGACGTGTTCGGTATCTTGTTGGAACTGGGAGAAAAATTCAACCTTCCCGCACAAGAGCGGAAAGAATGGCAGCACTACCTGAATCACCTTCCCGTCTATCGCATCAATAAGGACGGTGCTTTAGCCGAATGGGTTGACCCGCATTATCCGGACGTGTATGACCATCGGCACCTGTCACATCTATATCCGGTGTTTCCGGGCGGACAACTGAGAAAGGACAAGGGAGAACCTCGACTGAGAGAAGCTGCGAAGAAAGCTCTCGACAAACGTTTTGAATTTGACACCAGCTCTGCACACGGACTGATTCATGTAGCCTTACAGGCTGCCCGCCTTGGAGATCTGGATAAGGTACGAACCAACCTGAACCGTTTCTGCCGCCGTCACTATGTGTACAACAGTCTGGTTACCTCTCATGACCCCGAACATCAGGTCTATAATCTGGATGCAGTATTAAGCCTCCCCCGGTTGTTCATGGAAATGCTGGTATATACAGAGCCGGGGAAAATAGAACTCCTCCCCGCTTGGCCCAAAGAATATGCCGACGGGAAACTGATCGGAATCCGGCTATACGGAGGGCATCAGCTGAGTATGGAGTGGAAAGACGGAAAACTAACCGAAGTACAACTGAAAGCCGGCAAAGACGATACCTTGCAGGTATATTATCAGGAGAAAAGCAAATCCCTCCAACTGAAAGCAGGGCAAACTTATCAAATCAAGCTTTAACACTTAGAATCTTTATCTTACTGACATGAAAACTGTATCTATTTCTTTATTAAGCATCATGCTGGGAAGTATGCAAGCCTTTACTCCAATTGAAGCGCAAAACAGCTTGTATACCCTTTGGTTTGACCAACCCAACATATCTCGTTCTGTTCCTGTCTGGGGGGAGGGAGAGATTGCCCCCGACGAAGGCTGTACGTTTGAGAACAAAGACTGGGAATGGGAGCATACTTCCCTACCGCTAGGAAACGGAAGCATCGGAGCAAACATTCTAGGGTCTATCGCCACGGAACGGTTCACATTCAACGAAAAGTCATTATGGAGAGGAGGCCCCAACACTTCGGCGGGAGCAGACAATTACTGGAACGTGAACAAGTCGTCGGCCAGTGTGCTGAAAGATATCCGGCAGGCTTTCAGCCAAGGGAATAACGAAAAGGCCGCCCAACTGACGCAAGACAACTTCAACAGTGAAGTGCCATACGACCCGGAACCAGGAAAACCGTTCCGCTTCGGCAGTTATACTTCATGTGGAGAATTCACCATAACAACCGGCATACCGGAAAACGACATACAGCATTACGTACGCTCACTTTCTTTAGACTCGGCTCTGGCTACTGTAAGCTTCTGCAACAAAGACACTGCCTACCGCCGTGAATATTTTATCTCTTATCCTCATCAGGTGATGGTGGCACGTTTCACCGCCAACCGGAAAGGAAGTCAGAATCTGCTACTCTCTTATACCCCGAATCCGTTCTCTCACGGAAAATTCAAACGGGAAAAACAAGATGTATGCTTCGACGGGAAGCTGGACAATAACCGGATGCGTTACACCGTAAGGATAAAAGCCCTTCCCAAAGGAGGAAAAGCGTGGACGGACAAACAAGGAAGAATTCATGTAGAAAAAGCCGATGAGGTAATGTTTCTCATAGCAGCCGACACGGATTACAAAATGAATTTCAACCCTGATTTTTCCAATCCGGAAACCTACGTAGGAGTAAACCCTGCGGAAAGTACGAAACAATGGATCGAAACTGCTTCCAGACTGCCGTTTGAAGAACTGAAGCAAACACACTGCCAAGACTACGCCGCACTGTTTAACCGTTCTACGCTCAGCCTCAATCCGAATTGGGAAACAGAATCCGACAGACTTTCCACCCCACAACGACTGGCACGTTACCGTACCGGTGCTCCCGACTATGGCCTGGAGAGTCTTTATTATCAGTTCGGACGTTATCTGCTGATAGCCAGTTCACGCCCCGGAAACCTGCCAGCCAATCTTCAAGGCATTTGGCACAATAACGTGGACGGCCCCTGGCGGGTGGACTACCATAACAACATCAACGTACAGATGAACTATTGGCCGGCTTGCCCCACCAACCTGCCGGAATGTGAACTTCCATTAATAGATTTCATCCGCACATTGGTGAAGCCCGGAGAAAAAACCGCACAAGCCTACTTCGGAGCACGGGGTTGGACTGCTTCGATATCTTCCAACATCTTCGGCTTCACCACTCCGTTAAGCAGCAAGGATATGAGTTGGAACTTCAGTCCGGTTGCAGGTCCGTGGCTTGCCACTCACATATGGAATTACTACGACTATACCCGCGATCTGGATTTTCTGAAAGACACAGGATATGAGTTGATTAAAAGCAGTGCCCGGTTCGCTGTGGATTATCTATGGCACAAGCCGGACGGAACTTATACCGCCGCTCCTTCCACATCTCCGGAACACGGTCCCATAGATGAAGGCGCCACTTTCTCACATGCAGTCATCCGAGAAATACTGCTGGATGCCATCGAAGCCAGCAAGGTTCTTAATGTAGACGGGGACGAGCGGAAGGAATGGGAAGAAGTGCTTCGACACATGGCTCCTTACCGGACAGGCCGTTACGGCCAACTGATGGAATGGTCGAAAGACATTGATGACCCGCAAGACAGTCACCGCCATGTAAATCATCTTTTCGGGTTACACCCGGGACATACCATTTCTCCCATAACCACTCCTGAATTAGCCCAAGCCGCCAGAGTGGTGTTGGAACACCGGGGAGATGGAGCCACCGGATGGAGTATGGGGTGGAAACTGAACTTATGGGCACGTCTACACGACGGAAACCGGGCTTACAAGCTCTATGGCAATCTGCTGAAAAACGGAACAAATGAAAATCTTTGGGACAGCCATCCTCCTTTCCAGATAGACGGCAACTTCGGAGGTACGGCCGGCGTAACGGAAATGCTCCTGCAAAGCCATGCCGGATTTATCCATCTGCTGCCTGCCCTGCCGGATGTATGGCATGAAGGACACCTGACCGGAGTGCGTGCCCGCGGAAACTTCACACTCGACATATACTGGCATGACAATAACCTGACTCAAGTCGTAGTTCATTCCGGTTCAGGAGTGCCCTGTCGCATCCATTATAAAAAAGAAGAAATAACCTTTCCTACAGAAACAGGAAAAGACTATATCCTGAAAACAACCAATGGAAAGCTCCAACTGGTCCATAAATAAAACATTCAAAAACAAGAACATCATCGGTAAAATAGAAGACCTTGATCTCGGAGCTGTTGCCCGTTGATGAGATCTGGCTGCTAAAAGATCCGGACAACAGATGCAAACTGATTCAATATTCACACCTAAAAACTCACTTCCAATGAAATCCAATCATTATTCAACTACACTTCTGGCGCTTTTCCTGACTCTTTCTGCCAATGGATTCAGCCGGGAATATCACGTGAACCATGCTGCCGGTTCCGATCAAAATGAAGGAAATGCCGCACATCCGTTGAAAACCATACAGGCTGCAGCCAAAAGGGTGCAGCCCGGTGATAAGGTTATCGTACATGCCGGCACTTACCGTGAACATGTCAATCCGATATGTGGAGGTACCGAAAAAAAGCCCATCCTCTTCCAAGCTGCCCCGGGAGAAAAAGTAGAAATAAAAGGTTCGGAAATAATGAAAGGCTGGAAACACGTTGACCGTAACACGTGGATGGTAAAAATCCCGAATTCATTCTTCGGGACCTATAATCCATACGCCTCTACGATTCATGGAGACTGGCTGGAGAGCGGAAACTGGAGCCACACCGGAGAAGTGTATCTGAACGGCGAACGGCTGAAAGAAGTGCCTTCGCTGGACAGCCTCATAGTCGGCGGATTCCAACAGCCTCTCTGGTTTACCCACGTAGAAAAAGATAGCACCTCCATTTGGGCCAACTTCATCGGACACAACCCGAACCAACAGACCGTAGAAATTAACGTAAGACAATCTGTGTTTTACCCTGAAAAGCCTTTCATAAACTATATTCATGTAAAGGGATTCCACATGAGCCATGCAGCTACTCCCTGGGCACCTCCTACGGCAGAACAACCCGGACTAATCGGAACTCACTGGAGTAAAGGATGGGTTATCGAGGACAATACAATCAGCTATTCAAAGTGCGTGGGAATCACATTAGGAAAATACGGAGATGAATGGGACAACAAATCCGAATCGGCAGAAGCATTTGTCAAAACTACCGAACGCGCTTTACAGAACCAGTGGAACAAAGAACACATAGGCAGCCACATCGTGCGGCGGAACGAAATATCCCATTGTGGCCAAGCTGGTATCGCAGGAAGCCTGGGAGGCATCTTCAGCACTGTATCTGACAATGAAATCCACGATATCGGGATTGGATGGCCCTTCTGGGGATATGAAATTGCCGGCATCAAATTCCATGCACCGGTGGATATGCTTATCAGCCACAATCACATACATCACACAGAGGGCGGTATCTGGCTGGACTGGATGGCGCAAGGTACACGCATCACCCGGAATCTTCTGCATGACAACCGGCTGCAAGACTTGTCACTGGAAGTAAATCATGGGCCGATATTGGTGGACAACAATCTTTTTCTTTCGCCTGAGTTAGCACAAATCAAACTCTCACAAGGGGTTAGCTTTGTCCATAATACCATCGCATGGAAAATTTGGCCTACCGGCACCAAAGACGACAGGAAAACGCCGTACCTGCTTCCGCACGACACACAGATAGCCGGACTTCACGACTGTCCCTGCGGCAATGCCTCTTATTTCAACAACTTATTCATACGGGCAGACATGACTCCGTATGACGAATGTATTCTTCCTGTACGAATGGAGGGCAATTTGTATTTGGCAGAAGCCGAACCCTCTAAGTTTGAAACAAACGGACAAAGGGATACTTGCTATAAAGAGCCATTTCAAGTCAGCAAAGAAGACGACGGCTGGTATTTGTCTGTACGCGTCAGCAACACCTGGCAGAGAAACAGACTGATTAAACTGAATGATTTAGGCAAAGCTCAAATTCCTGACCAGACATTCAAACGGGAGGGCATACCCGCTTCTTTCAACCAGGATTTTTTAGGCAACAAGCGCAAGACATCAGCTCTCCCCGGAGCTGTTCAGTTCTCACAAGACGGTTTACAGAGAATTAAAATCTATCAGATATCCTCCGCCCAATAACAGTGTCAAAACAAAATTCGGCTATCAGAAGGCAATGTCGTGTTGACAGCGGAAGGCCGTCATCAGACGCATGACGCTGCGTGAAATTCTATGAAACTGTTTTGAGTTTCTCCAAAAAGTTTTTCTTGGCTTGATGTGTTCGTTTTCGTGTGTGCTTTGGACTATTTTTTGGTCTTTTCCGCTTCTGTTCTTCGTCAGATAGCCCGCTATCTTCCTCATCACACAAACGGAAATGCCTCAAAAACTCATCCCAAATCAGCACACGATAAATTCAAAACAGTTTCTATATCTCTAGCCTAGAGATATAAATCTCCAGCCTGAAGATGCACATCTTTAACTTGAAGATATGTATCCTTAAGCTGGAGATTGTTTTTATGTCCGCCGGAAACGTTTGTTCCGGCCTCTTGCCCCAAAAAAGATTTCACGGAAAAAGTATCTGCCTTGACCTGCATACAATGGCATCCGCCATTTCCGCCAGGCAACTTTGAGTGACCGGCCACGTTTTGCAATGGAAAGATGGGGCAGTATTTCGTTTTTTATCGTATCTTTGCCACCTGAAAGGATAATAACAAACAACTCAATAGAAAATCAAATGATTACAGTTTCAAACGTAGCCGTTCAATTTGGTAAAAGGATTTTATACAACGATGTGAACATGAAGTTCACCAACGGAAACATTTATGGTGTCATCGGTGCAAACGGGGCCGGAAAATCAACATTTCTGAAAGTCATATCCGGAGAACTGGAACCGACCAAAGGAACTGTCACACTGGGACCGGGCGAACGCTTGTCTGTACTGAGTCAGGACCACTTCAAATTCGACGCACATACCGTACTCGATACCGTACTCATGGGACATACCGTACTGTGGGACATCATGAAACAGCGCGAAGCCTTGTATGCAAAAGAAGACTTCACCGATGAAGACGGAATCAAGGCGGCCGAACTGGAAGAAAAGTTTGCTGAAATGGAAGGATGGAACGCGGAAAGCGACGCAGCCATCCTGCTGAGCGGACTGGGCATCAAGGAAGACAAGCACCAGATGCTGATGGGCGATCTCAGCGGAAAAGAAAAGGTCCGCGTGATGCTGGCACAGGCCCTGTTCGGAAATCCGGACAATCTGCTGCTTGACGAGCCGACAAACGACCTCGACATGGACACGGTGACATGGCTGGAAGAATATCTCTCGAACTTTGAACATACCGTGCTGGTGGTAAGCCACGACCGTCACTTCCTCGACTCCGTATGTACGCATACGGTAGACATCGATTTCGGAAAAGTGAACCTCTTTGCCGGAAACTACAGCTTCTGGTACGAATCGAGCCAGCTTGCGCTCCGCCAGCAGCAAAACCAGAAAGCCAAAGCGGAAGAAAAGCGCAAGGAACTGGAAGAATTTATCCGCCGTTTCTCGGCCAACGTAGCTAAATCAAAACAGACTACCAGCCGCAAGAAGATGCTGGAAAAACTGAACGTGGACGAAATCAAGCCTTCATCACGCAAATATCCGGGCATCATTTTCACAATGGACCGCGAACCGGGAAACCAGATTCTGGAGGTTTCGGGACTGCGTGCCGTAACGGATGACGGCGTTGTTCTCTTCAACGACGTGAACTTCAATGTGGAAAAAGGTGACAAGATCGTTTTCCTGAGCCGGGATCCGCGCGCCATGACGGCCCTGTTTGAAATCATCAACGGCAACCGTAAGCCGCAGGCAGGACACTACAGCTGGGGGGTAACTATCACAACGGCTTATCTGCCGCTTGACAATACGGATTATTTCAACAGCGATCTGAACCTCGTAGACTGGCTGAGCCAATACGGTGACGGAAATGAAGTATACATGAAAGGCTTCCTCGGCCGCATGCTGTTCTCCGGCGAGGAAGTGCTCAAGAAAGTGAACGTGCTTTCAGGAGGCGAAAAAATGCGGTGCATGATTGCGCGCATGCAACTCCGGAACGCCAACTGCCTGATTCTGGACACTCCGACCAACCACCTGGACCTGGAGTCAATACAGGCATTCAACAACAATCTGAAAACGTACAAAGGAAACGTACTGTTCTCTTCGCACGACCATGAATTCATCGAAACCGTCGCCAACCGGATCATCGAACTGACTCCAAACGGCATCATCGACAAAATGATGGAATACGACGAATACATCACATCCGACCATATCAAGGAAATGCGTGCACGCATGTACGGAGAATGACACGTCTCTCAAACGGGCAAGCTGAGAGTTCTTAATGCAGTCCAGCCATCTGCAAAAAATACTCAAGGGAGTAGGATCTCGACAACATAAGATAATGTATGCGAGATTCCTCACTCCCTTGAACAACAAAAGAAAATCCGGTTCCTATCTTTTCACATACCGCCCAAAGCTTCCCGTCTCACCGTATCAGTCACCACGATAATAGTACAGCAGAAAACAACGGGCTATGAAATCGGCATTTTCAGCCACAAGTTCTTTCCGTCCTGTCTTGGGATAGCTCGCATCAGAAAGATAGCCGTTCCCGATGCAATAAGCCAGAAGGTCAGGCGGACACAGTGTTTCCTCCACCAGCAAACGGAAGGCGTGATGTTCTGCCTCTACCTTATTATATAAAGGATTCAGCGGGTCAGCAATATATTCGCACACATCCTTGGCCAGCAGAATACCCTTTTCCGGTTCTGCCATCAGTACAAAGTTCCGGTTCTGCTTCATCTGAGGCAATGTATGCCCTTCGTCATCCGGCCATTTCAGCACTCCTGTCAAGAAAGTTTTCAAGTTGTCATAACCATCCAGATAAACGATGCGCCTGCCGTTTGTACCTTCCATGAAATTGCGGTACATCTCTTCATTTCTTGCACGAACATCTTCGGGCACTTCCGGCTCTTTCCAATAAAGTCCCTCAACCTGTTTCCACACCGCATTGTTTTCGCCTGCCAGCAAGTCAATCCACTCATGAAGGAACAAGGCCAGCGGTCCTGCAGGCACAATCAGCTGTTCAGCAAAAGAAATGTCATCAACATATGCAGACATTGACGGGTTGGTCAAATAGGTCAGCCCGAAGAGCCATTCCAATTTCCGGACCGCATCTTCCTCTCCCTCAAAGCTTCCAAAAAAGTTTTCCAGCAACGGATTTTCCGGAGCATCATCATATACCTCGTCCAATATGCCATACAACTTGTCTGCCTCTGCCAAGATTTCAACTGAGAGCGGATCCAGGTAAAGCCCGCGCTTCATCTTTTTCTGATATGTATACCAAATAATGAAACGCACATCCTCCACGTTGATGCAGCCGCATTCATAGCTTTCGTCTGTATCATAGAAAGGAAGATTACGCCCGTAAAGCCGCCGATGCTCTTCGACAAAAGCATTCCACAATCCCAAACCGGATATGACATCTTCCAGATATGCTGCCACAAAAAGCCCAATGTCTATACGGACATCTTCAGGGACATGCTCATCCAATTCTCCGAACAGACGGTTGGCGAGTTTTACAAAATAAAAGTCTGAAGGCAAGGCACTGACATACGGATGTATGTCCAGCCAGTCATTCAGAAAAATGTACTGTTTCTTCATAATTCACTATAGTTTAATGTTTTGTAAATAGAGTAATAACCAACGAAATGCCGGCCAGACAAATGCCTGTGCAGGTTACGCCCGCCCAACCGAATGAATGCCAGAAGGTTCCGGCAAACAATGTTCCCAAGGCACCGCCGACAAAATAAGTAGTCATGAATATGGTGTTGATACGGTTGGACGCATGCATGTCAAGCGAAAGCGCACAAGTCTGATTGCTGATTTGGACACATTGCATACCGATATCAATCACGACAATTCCAACAATATATCCGGCGTAACAATCCTGAAGAAAGTACATGAACACCCATGCAAGAATCATCAGCGAAGCTCCCAGATAATTGAAGAAACGGACGCCCATCCTGCGGACGTAAGCTCCCACAACCGACGCGGTCAACGCACCAGCTATGCCGCAAAGACCAAGCATGCCGATAACATTGTTGCCCGCGTGAAAAGGCTCGCCGCTCAGCTTGAAAGCCAGACAAGCCCACAAAGCCAGGAAACTGCCGAAACAGAGGCCCGCCCGGACAGACACGAGCCGCAGCGTAGGCCTGGCGGCATAGAGCGTTCCGAGCGACTTCATCAGTCCGGCATAAGTTCCCTTGAAATTGGAAGGCATATCAGGCAAGGCACGCAGGATGACAAAGATGCACAGAAACATGATGACGGCAGCCACATAATACATGGTACGCCATCCGAAATACTCTCCGACAATACCGCTGACAACACGGGAGCCCAGAATGCCGGTCAACAGTCCGCTAAGCATAAGCCCCACATTGCGCGCCTTGTTCTGCGGAACCGAGAACTGCGACACCAGCGGAATAAATATCTGCGGTATGACCGAACAGATTCCGGTGACCAGCGAAGCCGCCAATATATAATGGATGCCGGGAGAAACCGCTATGCAGCAAGTTGCCGCAGTCAGCAGCAAAAAATTGACGACTATGATTTTCCGCCGGCTATAAAGGTCGCCCAAAGGAATGATGAACAACAAGCCCAAAGCGTACCCGATTTGTGTAGTCATCGGAATAAGGTTCGCCGTAAACTCCGACACACCCAGATCAGCGCTTATACGGTTCAGCAAAGGCTGGTTGTAATACAGATTTGCGACAGACAGTGCCGCAATCACGGCAAGCAGCCAAAGCAATGAAGCGGGGACACCGCCATTCTCAACCAATTTTTGTTTCATTTTCACTTTTAGTTTTCTGATGCAAAAATACGGAGAAAAACGAAACTCTTCCTTCCCCAGATTACATTTATGAAAAAATCCGGTTACAAACACATGCCTGTTCCGAACCCGGCAAAATATTTTTGCAACAAATTTACAAAAAGCAACGACTTTTTGTTTATTATTCCTAAATTTGCACCAGAAAAGACAAACAGGAAACCGATAAAAACTAAACCAAAGACTACCAATCAGAAAACTACTGGATAGAAACTAAAAATAGCTTTTACTAACAATTTATTTTTATGGTACAACAAATCAAAGTCTTCTCCGCGACGGTAATGGCATCAGCCCTGACTATTGCCGCAAGTGCGCAAGTAACTACATCTGCCATCAGCGGAAAAATCATCGACGAAATGAACGAGCCTGTTATCGGTGCCACAGTGACAGCCGTGCATGAACCATCAGGTACTCTCTATGGAGCCGTCACCAACATTGACGGACGTTACACGATTCAAGGTATGCGTACCGGCGGACCGTACAAGGTAGAAATCACCTACATCGGCTATCAGAAAGCAACCTATACAGGCATCTATCTTGAACTGGGAAATACATTCTCCCTGAACGGAGATATGAAACCGGCTTCCGAACTGCTTGATGAAGTTGTGGTAGTGGCTGATGCAAGACCGAACGGAGGAGCTTCAAAGAACTTCTCAACGTCTTCCATCGAAAATACGCCGACGGTAGACCGCAATGTGTACGACATTGTAAAGAATATGCCGATGGCCATGACCTCAAAAAACGGAGGCATCACATTTGCCGGTTCAAACAACAGATACAACAGTTTCCAGATTGACGGTACGGTGAGCAACGACGTATTCGGACTTGCAGCTTCAGGAACAAACGGAGGCCAGACAGGAGCTAATCCGATTTCGATGGATGCCATCCAGGAAATCCAGGTAGTAGTTGCCCCATTCGACGTACGGCAGAGCGGATTCACCGGCGGCGGAATCAACGCCATCACCAAGCAGGGAACAAATACCACACACGGATCGGCCTACACTTATTTCAACAACCAGAACATGTATGGCAAGTACAGTGCCATCCGCGGCTACGAGAAATCTCCGATGGCACAGCAATACACACGCACGTACGGAGGAACACTGGGAGGAGCCATCATCAAGGACAAGCTGTTCTACTTTGTCAGCGCAGAAGGCAAGAAAGAATCGTATCCGTCAAGCATCTACCCGGGATATACAAACAATTACCTCACCGCCGGCGACGCACAGAAAATTGCACAGAAATACCAGGAGCTGACCGGATTCAACGAAGGATACGGACAGCGGAACGTTGACAACAAATCGTTCGGATTACTGGCACGTGTCGACTGGAACATCAACCAGAACCATAAACTGGCTATCCGCTACCAGCACAACAATTCGTATGACGACAATTACGGAGTGAGCGCGACAAGCTATATGTTCAACAACAGCGGATACCGCATGAACAACAAGACCAACTCTGTCGTTGCCGAACTGAATTCTCACCTCGGACAGAATCTCTACAACGAGCTCCGTGCCTCGGCCAGCTTTATCCGTGACCACCGCGAAACAGCTTACCAAGGTCCTACCGTACAGATAAAGAATATTTATGCCGCAGACGGAAAAACCAGAATCACGGCCAATATCGGTACCGAATATTCTTCAGGAGCCAACTACCTGGATCAGGACATTTATACATTTGAGGACAATCTCTCATGGTATCTTGGCGACCATACGCTGACATTCGGTACGCACAACGAAATATACCGGATGAAGAATCTGTTTATTCAGGCAATAAACGGATCCTGGTACTACAACAGCCTCGACCTGTTCCTGAACGACGAACCTTATCAGTTTTCATATAAGTATACCGACCCGACACTGACCGGAGGAGATACCCGCTGGGCCCCGGCCATGAAAGCAGGCCAGTTCGGTTTCTACGCTCAAGACAAATGGGATGTCAACAACAACTTCAACCTGACTTATGGCTTGCGCATAGATATACCGGTTGTTTTCAACGAACCTACAGAAAACCCGACCTTCAATGACTATGCGGCACAAAAAGGATTTGATGTGCGTGTCGGCCAGAACCCGAGTGCAAAAGTGCTGTTCTCTCCGCGCGTAGGTTTCCGCTGGTTCCTGAATGAGTCTCACAACACGCTGCTGAGAGGAGGCGTAGGAATCTTTACGGGCCGCGTGCCGTTTGTATGGCTGTCGAATGCCTTCAACAACACCGGTATGGAAAGCAAGGGAACAACGATTTCGCCGCAAGATGCAGACAAGAACTATACGAACACAGCGCCGAAACTAGGCGACTATGCTCATGACCCGATGGCTGCTGCCAATTCGCAGAAAGGTTCTGCATCACGTCCGGACATCGTTACAGTGGACAAGGATTTCAAATACCCGCAAGTATTCCGCGCAAACCTGGCTTTGGAACAGCGTCTTCCGGGAGATGTGAAACTTACTCTGGAGGGTATCTACTCAAAAACAATGAACAACGTGTTCTTTGAGAACTTGGCCATCACAAACAATGGAGAAAAGGTGTATGCTGTTCCCGGTGTGGAAGCGTCCTCCGCTCCGCGCTACAGCAACGAACGAAGCGACTATTACAGCATCATCAACCTGAAAAATACAAACAAAGGCTATACGTATGCCGTATCGGCCCTGCTGGAAAAGAGCTTCAACTTTGGTCTTGACCTGTCGGCTTCTTACACTTTCGGACACGCGAAGTCTGTAAACGACGGTACAAGTTCCGTTGCATACTCTAACTGGAGATACAACTATTCGCGTGACACTAATTCAGACAACGAACTGGGATTCTCCAAGTTTGACATCCCTCACCGCGTAATGGTTCAGGCTTCTTATACCAGTCCGAAATATTGGAACAACTGGATGAGTACCACTGTAGCTGTCATCTACAACGGCTTCTCGGGAGGTAGATACTGCTTGACTATGAACGAAGTGCAGGACTTCAACGGTGACGGTTTTTCCGGAAACTCTCTCCTCTACATTCCGACAGATGCAGAAATTGATAAGATGATCTTTACCGGCGTTGACAAAGACGGAGAAGCTTTGAGCATGACGGCAGAAGAAAGCCGCCAAGCTTTCAAGGAATGGATTGCAAACGACAGTTATGCCAAGAATCACCGCGGACAATATGCAGAACGCAACTCAAACCTGAGCAAATGGGAACACGAAATCGATCTGCATCTGGCCCAGACCATTTATAACATCAAGGGTGCAGGCAAGTTGGAACTGACTTTCGACATCATCAACTTTGCCAACATGCTGAACAAGAAATGGGGAGCAAGCTACAGCTCAGCCTATAACCTGTCACCGATTTCCGTAGAATACATGACAACAACAGAAAACGGAGAAAGAACTCCGGCGTATTCATACAACAGAGCAGAAATCGAGAAAAACGATATCGCTTCACGCTGGCACGCACAGGTTGGCGTAAGACTGACTTTCTGATAAATACGGATTTATTATAAGCAACCGATCAAAATTAGCTTATATTAACGTGTCTATTTGAAAACGCAGATTCACGCGGATAAACGCAGATAATAATTTAACTATTAATCCAATCTGAGTTAATCTGCGTAAATCTGCGTTTTTCATCACATCAATTCATTTTGTACACTCAGAAAGAAAGAGGGTGTGTCGAAATTGTTCTTTGAACACAGAGGCACAGAGACACAAATTTTTATTTATTTGATAATAAAATGTATATACTCTGTGACTCTGCACTCAGTTTCTTAATTACGGCACATCCTCTTTCTTTTTTATCTGTTCCTCTCTTTTTCTTTATCAGACAGCCTGCCTCTCTCCTCACAAAAGCAGGAAAAATCCCCGAAAGGCCTGTCCTGATGACAAAGACGGTTATGTCCACTCATCCCAAAGATCACTCCACCAGCCGTCTTCCCAGTCTTCAGGAAACTCTTTCACAATGTTTCCGTCTTGATCGACAATGACCAGCCAATCGTCGTCGTGGCGTTCGGCCTCAATAGCATAAAATATGCCCCGGCGGGAATCAAGCACGTCAATGTCGTCATCATCGATGTCATGGTAGCCTTTTGACCATAAATTGCTCCACAAGTTATCGGGCAGACTGCTGAATCTAGGCTCTTCCCACCAAGTGCCAACCCACTCGTTCCGGAAGTTGAAGTAAACTTCTTTTTCATAGCCTTCATGACGGATTTCAAACTCCATGAAACCGTCTTCCCAATCGCTGTCTTCAATGCGCGCGCCGGGGTATCGGTCTGCGATAAATTCTCTGGGAGTCATCGGCTGCTGTTCAGGAACGAAGTCGATATGGTTATCGTCTTCGGGCGCACCGATAACTTCATCAACAAGTTTGCCCTCCAAAGTATAATAGAGATCAACGTCGGTCTCCGTTCCGTTCTCATTCTTGTCTACCTCGATGACATAAAACGTTTCAGATCCTGCGCGTTCCAACACATTGGCTTCATCGTCCACTGTCCAAGGCGATTGGGCGTAGACGCTGGATTCAAAGGCGCTGCGCACAGCTGCCGGGAGACTGCTGAACGGTATTTCACGGTCGGTCATGCTCCAACGATTGCTCGTGCGTGAAAACCACGCAGTGCAGTTGGGTTGCATCATTTCGGCCCGCGTACCTGCATCATAGAAACGAGCGACATCGTAGTCATCGATGGTCGTCCAAGAGACGTTGGTCGCGTTGGGAAACATTTCGTTAAACGCCTTGACGATTTCGCTAGGCGGAGTTCCGGACAAGCTGTCATCATCACTGCATGACGACAGCACGAACACACTGCATAAAGCAGCCATCAAAAAAAACTTAAACTGTTTCATAGTACAAGTGGATTAGAATATCGTATCGCTATAAATAAAAGCATTTTTCTTCAAAAAGGTGAACAATAACTGTTATTGTTATTAACCTTTAACGGAATTAACTAAAAGCAGAGCATCGCCACTTTTTTCAAACCCCTATATAGATTTCAAGGTTCGTTTAAAAGCAAAAGGCAGAGCCGCAACACGACCCTGCCTCGTTAATAAGAAATCAGTCTTCCATCAGCTTGCGATAACGCACACGCTTCGGCTCTACGTTGCCCATGCGCTTCATCTTGTTCTCCTCGTATTCGGTGTACGAGCCTTCAAAATAGAACACCTCGCTGTTGCCCTCGAACGCAAGGATATGCGTACAGATACGGTCGAGGAACCAGCGGTCGTGGCTGATAACCACCGCACAGCCGGCAAAGTCTTCCAAGCCTTCTTCCAGCGCGCGGAGGGTATTTACGTCAATGTCGTTGGTCGGCTCGTCAAGCAGCAGCACGTTTCCTTCCTCCTTCAGTGCCATGGCCAGATGCAGACGGTTGCGTTCACCTCCCGAAAGCATGCCGCAGAGCTTTTCCTGATCGGAGCCGGAGAAGTTGAAACGGCTCAGATAGGCGCGTGCATTGATGTCGCGGTTACCCATACGGAGCAGTTCGTTTCCGCCGCTGATCACCTGATAGACAGTCTTGTTCGGGTCGATATCCTTGTGCTGCTGGTCGACATAGGCAACCTTCACCGTTTCGCCCACTTCAAACTCTCCCCTGTCCGGCTTTTCAAGTCCCATAATCAGGCGGAACAGCGTTGTCTTGCCCGCACCGTTCGGACCGATAACGCCCACGATGCCGTTGGGAGGAAGCATGAAGTTGAGGTCGTCAAACAGCAGCTTGTCGCCATAAGCCTTCGCCACATGCTTGGCTTCGATAACCTTGTTTCCCAGACGCGGACCGTTCGGGATGAAGATTTCCAGCTTCTCTTCCTTCTCCTTCACATCCTCGTTCAGCAGCTTGTCGTAAGAGTTCAGACGGGCCTTACCCTTTGCCTGACGGGCCTTGGGAGCCATGCGCACCCATTCCAGCTCGCGTTCCAGCGTTTTGCGGCGCTTGCTTGCCACTTTTTCTTCCATTTCCATGCGTTTGGTCTTCTGCTCCAGCCAGCTCGAATAGTTTCCCTTCCAGGGGATACCTTCGCCACGGTCGAGTTCCAGAATCCATCCGGCCACGTGATCAAGGAAGTAACGGTCGTGCGTCACGGCGATTACCGTTCCTTCATACTGCTGCAGATGCTGTTCCAGCCAGTCGATGCTTTCTGCATCCAGGTGGTTGGTAGGCTCGTCCAGCAGAAGGATGTCCGGCTTCTGAAGCAGCAGGCGGCACAAAGCCACACGGCGGCGTTCACCTCCCGAAAGGTTCTTCACCGGCTGGTCTTCGGGAGGACAGCGCAGCGCATCCATCGCACGTTCCAGCTTGCTGTCCAGGTTCCATGCGTCTGTAGCGTCAATGATATCCTGCAGTTCGGCCTGGCGGGCGAAAAGCGCATCCATCTTTTCCGGATTTTCATAATATTCCGGAAGCCCGAACTTCTGGTTGATTTCTTCATATTCCGCCAATGCGTCCACGGTGCTCTGCACACCTTCCATCACCACCTCCTTGACCGTCTTTTCATTGTCGAGCTGAGGTTCCTGAGCCAGATAGCCCACCGAATAGCCCGGAGAGAAAACCACTTCGCCCTGATAGTTCTGGTCCAGTCCGGCGATAATCTTCAGCAACGTAGACTTTCCCGAACCGTTCAAACCGATGATACCGATCTTCGCTCCGTAGAAAAAGGATAGGTAGATGTCTTTCAATACCTGTCTGTTGTTCTGGAATGACTTGCTCACTCCCACCATCGAAAAGATAATCTTCTTGTCGTCTGCCATATTCTTTATTGGTTGTTAGTTAAATAATGTCTGCGTCTTGCAGCTTCCGGATGTAATAACGGTGCACATAGAGCTGGTAAAAGAGCAATCCCGCCACGCCGATGACAAAAGCCGTCACAAACGGATTGCCTACACTCATCCGGGATTCCCATTGGCAAAGCAAATAGCCGGCCGTCACTCCAACTCCCCAAAGGAGCTGGAACGTGTGATAACCGGTTCCCCGTTCGCAATGGAGCGGAAGGAGAATCATCATCCGCAGGAACTGGTAGAGGGAAAGCCCCAAACCCAGCCCTGCCAGAACTCCCGCACATCCAAACGCACGGTGACCGAAATCGGGGAAGCCGAGTATGCCCAATGAGGCAAGCATCAGCAGCATTCCTGCACCGTTCAGCAACCGTCCGCCCACTTTCAGCGTGATGAAACGGCTCACCGGCAAAAATACAAAAAATCCCGCACCCATGTAAAGATAAAAGTGAGTATATCCATAGCCTACCGTTCCGAGCAGAAAACCCAGCATGACGGGTACGGTCATCATGTTCAGTCCGGACAGACAGGTGCGGAACAGCAGGAAGCGGTCGAACGAAAGCAGCGGAACATCCAAAGGGGCACGGAAACAGACTCGTACCGCGGAAACCAGCACTACCGACACAAGCGCAAGACATGCCGAAAGCATGAACGCACCGTCGGACGAAATGACAAAGGGGCCTCCTCCTTCTATGCCCAGCACGATTCCGGCCAGCATACCCACGAGTCCCGCCCACGTGAAGCAGGCATTCGCCCCGTCCCGATGACGGCTGGGAGTGACATCGATGACCAGCGTGCTTCCCATCGACATCAAGGCTACTCCGAACATCGCTCCCTGAAGGAGCAGCCAGGCTATCATCCACCTGACATCAGACACATAGCCATAGAACACCGTTATTACGGACAACAGGAGAATGCTGTACACGCACACATGCTTCCGCTTGAAGCGGTCCACCAGATAGGCGTTGAAAGGACCGGAAAGGAATGGGGCGATTCCGAAAACGGATGTTATCAGAGCCGCATGCAGCCCGTCGCATTCCAAAGCCGCCTGAATCCAACCGTGAAGGACTGGAAACAGCATATAGACCGACATGAAAAGGAACACGTTCGCCAGCACCAGCAGACAGAAGTTCCGGTTCCACAAGCCGTGATTAGTCGCCATTGAGTCTACTTTTATAAATGAAGAATGAAGTATCAAGAATGGGAGAAAATTCTTCACTATCCACTCTTAACACTTCACTCAAATCAATACTGTTCTGTTTCGTTGGGAAAATCGCCCGACTTCACATCGGCCACGTAATGTCCGATGGCATCTGTCATCACCGTGTTCAGGTCTGCGTAACGGCGCAGGAACTTCGGGCTGAAGCCTTTGGTCATGCCCAGCATGTCGGCCACCACAAGCACCTGTCCGTCAACGCCTCCTCCGGCACCGATTCCAATCACGGGAATCGAAAGCTCTGAAGCCACACGTGCGGCAAGAGCCGCCGGAACCTTCTCGAGCACAAGGGCGAAGCACCCGATTTCTTCAAGCACATGCGCGTCGCGCACCAGCTTTTCGGCCTCAGCGTCATCCTTGGCACGCACGCCATACGTCCCGTACTTGTTGATGGACTGGGGCATCAGTCCCAAATGTCCCATCACGGGCACTCCGGCTGCAATTATTCTGGAGAACACGTCCCTGTATTCCTCTCCGCCTTCCAGTTTCAGCGCATCGGCACCCGTTTCCTTCATCATCCGCACGGCATTCGCCACACCTTCGTAGGGGTCAGCCTGATAAGAGCCGAAGGGCATGTCCACAACAACCAGCGCACGCTTCACGCCGCGTGCCACCGACCTGCCGTGGTAAATCATCTGATTGACAGTTATGGGAAGCGTAGTGGCATTTCCCGCCATCACGTTCGAAGCGGAATCGCCCACCAGAATCACATCCATACCGGCGCCGTCTACAATCTGCGCTACGGTATAATCATAAGCTGTCAGCATGGAAATCTTTTCTCCCTGCTGCTTCATTTCAATCAATCGGTGAGTGGTGACCTTGCGGGCATCACTCGACAAATATCCTGCCATAAATCACTTAATTAAAAAACGTTCATAATACCTTCCGAACGGGAATCACGGCATATTCAGAAAATAACCCGTCAAGTCAATCAAAATATCCCAACAAGTCAATTAAAATGTCCCGTCATCTTCATCAAGATGTCCCGTCATTTTTACGCCGGGAAGAGATTCCCTCCCCCAAAAGCCAGACAAAAGTAAGGCAAATCTCTGATATAAACAACTTTTAACGGGCAATTAATGCAAAAGGAGGCCCATCATCTCGGGATAGCTGAAAGCGGTGAAATCGGGGATGACCAGCGCGCATTTGCCGGCTATCGCCTCCTTGGGATTGGTGGTGCTCAGACCTACCACCGTCATTCCCGCCGCATTCCCGGCCTCAAGCCCGTGGAAAGAATCCTCGAATACCACGCAGTTTTCCGGAACGGTTCCGAAAACCTCCGCACCGAGAAGGAAACAGTCGGGTGCTGGCTTCGAACGGGCAAACATTTCTGCGGTCAGAATGCGGTCGACCAACTGCTTCAGCTCCGGATGAACGGCATATACGTTAGCCATCTTCTTCTCGTTCGAGCTGGTCACGATGGCAATCTTCACTCCATGGGCATGAAGTTCGCGCATGAAGTCCACCACCCCCGGAATATACTCATAGCTCATCTGTTCCTCAAAACGGTTCAGCCCATCGGTTATCTCGGCCTGCTCTTTTTCCATTCCGGCAAAATAACGGCCGTAAATCTGGTTCAAAGTCTGTCCCTTGATGATTTTTCCGAACTCCTCGTGTTCGGGATGATACTTCTTCCCCACCTCGTTCCAAAAGATGCTGTACTGCGACTCTGTATCCATCACCACCCCGTCAAAATCAAAAAGAGCGGCTGCGCATTTTGTCATGTCCATGTGATTCAAGTTTAATTTAGTTTGATTTAACGGTGCAAATTTCATAAATATCCGCCCATCTTCCTAACTTTGCCACACAATTTTAACGAAAGAATACAAAAAATGGAAACCAATAATCCGCATGTGCTTGGGGAAGCACCTATCGGGAAATTGCTGTGGCAATATTCCATTCCGGCTATCATCGGAATGACCCTGACTTCTTTATACAACATCATCGACAGCATTTTCATCGGGCACGGCGTGGGAGCGCTGGCTATTTCGGCCCTCGCCATCACGTTTCCGCTGATGAATCTGATCATCGCTTTCAGCACGCTAGTGGGAGTGGGCGGAGCAACCCTCTCATCCATCCGGCTGGGACAAAAAGACCGGAGGGGAGCCGAATACATTCTGGGCAACGTAGCGGTGATGTGCGTGGTAAACGCCATCGTCTTCGGAGGAATCTCGCTGATCCTCCTCGACCCGATTCTGCGCTTCTTCGGAGCCACCGAGGCCACGCTCGCCTATGCACGCGACTTCATGCAGGTGATTCTTGCCGGCACGCCGATTTCTTACGTAATGATCGGACTCAACAACATCATGCGCGCCACCGGATACCCGAAGAAGGCCATGCTCTCATCTATGCTGACCGTGGGATGCAACGTCATCTTCGCCCCGATCTTCATCTTCTGGTTCGACTGGGGGATCCGGGGGGCTGCACTGGCCACCATACTTTCCCAATTCATCGGAATGATTTGGGTGCTTGCTCACTTCTTCAGCAAAAAGAGTTATATCCGTTTTGAGAAACGCTGCTTCAAGCTGAGGAAAAACATCATCGAAAATGTGTTTGCCATCGGCATGTCGCCTTTTGTGATGAACGTGTGCGCCTGCTGCATCACGATTTTCATCAACAACAGCCTGCTGAAATATGGGGGCGATCTTTCTATCGGCGCATTCGGCATACTTAACCGTATCGTCATGCTCTTCATCATGATTGTAATGGGAATCACGATGGGAATGCAGCCCATCACCGGATACAACTACGGGGCGCAGCACTTTGCACGTGTGAAACAGACGCTCAGAATAGGAATTACAGCCGCGGTGACCATCACTACCTGCGGCTTTCTGGTCGGAGAGCTTTTCCCGTCCGTATTCGTCGGAATGTTCACGACCAACGATGAACTGACCCGGCAGGCTACCGTAGCCCTCCGCTTCGGAATCGCCTCATTCCCGGTGGTAGGCGCACAGATCGTCATCACCCAGTTCTTCCAGTCGATCGGAAAAGCAAAAATATCCATCTTCCTTTCGCTTACCCGCCAGCTGCTTTTCCTGCTCCCCTGTCTGGCGCTATTCCCACATTGGTATGAACTGAACGGAGTGTGGCTCAGTATGCCCGTATCTGATTTCTTCGCCTTCATAGCAGCCGTACTGATGCTGGCCTATCACTTCCGCACAAGGATGAAAAATGCGGTCTCCACATCCGGAATCAGCTGAACAGCAGCATGATGTTCAGCACCGAAACGACAACCGCAATCGTATAAAGCACAAACGTACTCCAGCGGGAATTGGCATATTCGCCCATCACCCGTCTAGATGAAGTGAGGCCCACCTGAAGAAAGACCGTAAAAGGCAGCTGGACACTCAGTACCATCTGCGAAATGATCAGTCCTTTAAAGGGATTGCCGATAAAGAAGATGACCAGCAGCGCCACTCCCAACGAAATCAGAATGCCAGCGCGCGAATGGATGTCCTTTATATGGTAAGACTCGCCGAACATTCCGGCAAAGATGGAACCGGCAGCCATTCCGCTGGTCACGGTCGACGACAGCCCCGCCATCAGGAGAGCCAAAGCGAAGATTGTGCCGGCCTGGCTCCCCAGCAAAGGGTCGAGCAGCGACTTCGCCTGCTGCAATTCTTCCACCTGCACACCGCCGGCAAAGAAAGTGGATGCGGCAAGCAGAATCATCGCACTGTTGATGGCCCACCCCACTCCCATCGAAAAGAGGGTATCATAAAATTCATATTTCAGCAAGCGGCGGATGGAACTGTCATCCCGCTTGTTATACTCGCGGCTCTGCACCACCTCCGAATGAAGAAAAAGATTGTGAGGCATCACAACAGCCCCCAGCACACTCATGATAATCAGCAGGCTTCCTTCGGGAATGCTCGGAATTACCCACGAACGGGCAGCTGCCGGCCAGTCGATATCAACCAAAAACAATTCGTAAAGAAATGAAAGTCCGATAACTGACACAAAGCCGATGATGGAACGCTCGATCCGCTTGTATGAGTTGGTGAAAAGCAGGATTACCACAAGCACCGTGGTCAGGATGGCTCCCCACATAATCGGGATTCCGGCAAGCATCTGCAGCGCAATGGCTCCGCCCAGTATCTCGGCCAACGAAGTGGAAACGGATGCCAGCACCGCACTTCCCAATATGGGGCGCGACACCCATCTGGGCGTATAGCGCGTGGCAGCCTCACTCAGGCACAAGCCGGTAACGATTCCGAGATGCGCCACATTATGCTGCAACACGATAAGCATGACGGTAGACAACGTGACCACCCAGAGCAGCGAATAGCCGAAATCGGATCCCGCAGCGAAATTTGACGCCCAGTTTCCGGGATCAATAAATCCCACGGTGACCAGCAGTCCGGGACCGATGTATTTGAAGAAATCCAGACCTCCCAGATAACGCTGGTGGTCTTTCCGTTTAAGTTCTTTTATTATATTCCACATAGCATATCTCCTTTTTTTCCATAAAACAGCATGAAGATACGCAAAGTTCACAAAAATAAAAAGAGTGTCCGTTTTTATTCGGATGCGGAAGGAAGGTAACGCTCCCACCCTGCGGCCTGATACCAGGCAATCGCAGTGCGATAGTATTCATCCCATGAATCCTTGATTCCACGGTCGGGGAAGTACATGCCGATGCCGCAGAAACGGTTTTCGTCAACCGTCACGCCTTCAAATTCATACGCGGCTCCCGAGAGGCAGGCTTTTGCCGCAACAGCTTCATTGAGAGCCGACTGAATGTTTTCGGGTATCTGCCCGCTGTTCAGCACACGGAAAAAATCACCGACATCAAAAGAGAAATTCTTATAGCTCTTCACTCCATACTGCTGTATGTCATTTTCGTAATCCAAATCCGAAAGTTCCGACTTGTATGTTTCCAGCCCTGCACCCACGGCATTCGCCAGTCCCGCAGCCTTGGAACAGTCGACCAATGCGCATGTACCCCACGCATTGTTTTCTTTGTTAAACGAAATAAAATCAGTGCAAACCTGAGAAAATCCGGAAGCAGCACCATAAAGATAAGGCAGCACCCGATGGTAAGGAAAACCCAAAACAGATGTTTCCATCACCGATCCGATAAGATAATCAGTCGCTTCACGCAATTCATAAGCCACCTCTGCGGTGCCCATCATGCAGGCATCGAAAAGAAGAAAATCAAGTTTCTGCGAAAAGCTGGAAAGAAGCACATCCGCCAGTTCCGGAAGATTGATGCTGTAGCCATTGTCGTCACCGAATGCTTTCGACTGCACCGTCTTCCCTCCTTTTATCCAGCTTGAAGCATGAGAGCCGAAAATCAGTCCGTAGCTTTCGGAAGGAGCGGCTTCCTGCATGTCCAGAAACACCTGGCGCATCACCTGAGGATCGACAGCCACATACGAATTGTCTGAAGGATACACTTTCTTTCTGGCAATCTCCACCACCTCGTCAAAGCTGACATTTTCGCCCGGCGAAGGCAGTCCGTTCACATTTCCGCTTCCGTCACTCACAAACTCCATCAGCGTCGGACCGTCGAAAGTCGCATCGTTTGAACGGGGACGGTAATAAACCAGCAGCGTACAAGTATCTGTCATGGACGACAAGGCTTCATACATCCATACGACATTGTCCTCCAAATAAGTGTTCAGGTTATTGTTTGCCACCAGATAAGCCAGCACCGTGCGCCCCTTCCGCATCACAGGCTTGCCTTCCGGAATTTCATTCGAGCAAGAGAAAGTCAGCGCTCCTGCCAGCAAGACACACAAGACAGACCAGACCTTCAGCTTCACCATTCCCAATCAGGCTTTTCAAATTTGAATTCAGGATCCACTCCCAGAATCACAAGCGAATTCCCTTTCTTGTAGTTTTCTTTCAGCTTGGCAATTTCTTTTTGCAGGCTTTTCTGCTTTCTGTTGAAGAACATGAAGCAGGTGCGGTTTTTTCCTCCCTGTTTCTGTTCAAGATAGTCTTTCAGCTGAATGCTGTAGGCCGCACGGTTCACCAGCATTCCGTTTCCGTCGACAGAAGCACTGTCCAGATACTGAATATCTGTAAAATAGACAAGCGAATCTGTGAACGACGCCGACACTCCGGCAAGATAAACCCCATATTTTTTCTTATCCTTCGGCTGCTTTCCTACGGCAGACACTGCCAGCAAGGCCATGAAGAAGAAACAAAGAAACTTTGTATAACGCATAGTTCAATTCATTTAAAAACAGGTTACAAAAGTAAGCATTTCATGCATAAATACCGAAACATGGAATGAAAATTAACAAAATAAAAGGAGAGTGCATCAGAACATGAATTTGATGCACCCTCCTCCATTCCTTTTCGGAAACCGAACCTTTCTTATCCCAAATAAGACTTGAGCAGCTTGCTACGAGAATTTTGTCTTAACCTTCTGATAGCTTTTTCCTTAATCTGGCGGACACGCTCACGTGTGAGCCCGAATTTGTCGCCGATTTCTTCCAACGTCATTTCCTGCGTGTTGATACCGAAAAACATCTGGATGATCTCCTTCTCCCTTTCGGTCAGCGTAGAAAGCGCTCTGTCGATTTCCTTCGAAAGTGATTCATTAACCAAGGAACGGTCTGCCATCGGAGAATCGTCGTTTACAAGCACATCCAGCAGACTGTTGTCTTCTCCTTCCACAAAAGGAGCGTCAACCGAAATGTGACGGCCGGACACCTTCAGGGTATCCGAGATCTTGTCTACCGGAATCTCCAGCTCGTCGGCCAACTCTTCAGGCGACGGACGACGCTCATTTTCCTGCTCGAACTTGGAGAAAGCCTTGCTGATCTTGTTCAACGAGCCTACCTGGTTCAAAGGCAGACGCACAATGCGCGACTGCTCTGCCAGAGCCTGCAAGATAGACTGCCGGATCCACCATACCGCATAACTGATAAACTTGAACCCACGGGTTTCATCAAATTTTTCAGCGGCTTTAATCAGCCCAAGGTTACCTTCGTTGATCAAGTCAGGCAAGCTGAGTCCCTGATTCTGATACTGTTTGGCTACTGATACGACGAAACGCAAGTTTGCGCGCGTAAGTTTTTCCAATGCTACACGATCTCCTTTACGGATACGCTGAGCGAGTTCTACCTCCTCCTCTACAGTAATCAAATCTTCACGACCAATTTCCTGCAAGTACTTGTCCAGAGATGCGCTCTCTCGGTTAGTGATACTTTTGGTAATCTTTAATTGTCTCATTCTATATAAAACGATTTGGGTACAAAGATACAATTTTTTCATCAACGGGAAGACTTATTTCAAAAGTTTTTCCAAACTTTTCACAAAAAAGCTGCCGTTTCCCTTCTGCAAACTCCGTGCCTTCCCATATATTGCAGCAGAAGGCGTGCCGTGAGCTGTCACCACATGCACGCCTTCGCCTGTTTTCCCTCAAAGGAGGAAGCTGTTATCCTCTATTTTACCTTCCGATTGTCATTCGCCCTGCGACAGGTCAACGGCATAGTTGGCACGTTTGCCTGACGGATAGACACCCGTCATGAACAATACCTGATCGGGCGACTGAGAAGCCTGCTTCATCACTTCTTCCAAGTCTTCAACCGTACGCAACTGCTGTCCGTTTGCCTTCAATATGATGAATCCTTTACGGATGCCGCTCTCTTTCATGCGTCCGTCGCTCACTCCGGTCACCTGGACACCGTATCCCAAGTTCAACTGACGCTTGAGTTCGTCAGGAACTGCACGGAAGGCAGCGCCCAGAATCTGCATGTCGGCTTTCTTTACAACCTTCGTATTGCCCTGAGCGTTCTTCAGCGTAATCGTAAATTCCTTGTCATTCCGCTCTCTGAACACTTTTACCTTCACTTTATCGCCCGGACGTTTCTCGGCAAGAATACCTTGCAGGCTGGCCATTGTTTCAATCTTCTTGCCGTCGAGGGCAATGATCACATCGTTTTTCTTCAGTATGCCCGCGGCCGAACCTTCTTCCTGCACCTCTACTACCTGAACGCCATAGCCGATACCCAGCTCCTTCTGTTCCTTGCGGATTTCATCCGGATAGCTTTCCTTGCCCATGTCACGTCCGGCAATGCCCAACAGCGCACGCTGAACAGTTCCATACTGCTTCAAATCGGTCACCACCTTGGTCATGATGCTCGTCGGGATCGCAAACCCGTAGCCCGAATAAGCGCCCGTAGGCGAGTACAGCATGGCATTGATTCCTATCAGTTCGCCGCGCGCATTGACCAGCGCGCCTCCACTGTTTCCCTGATTGATAGCCGCATCAGTCTGAATGAAAGACTCCACATCGTTTGCACCCAGTCCGCGCGCTTTCGCACTTACCACACCTGCGGTTACGGTAGATCCCAAATTGAACGGATTACCCACGGCAAGCACCCATTCGCCAACCTTCAGGTTATCAGAGTTCCCGACCGGAATGGCAGGGAAGTCATCACCCTCAATCTTGACCAGAGCCAAGTCGGTTGTTGCGTCCGTACCGATCACACGCCCCTTCATCTCACGGCCGTCATGCAGCTTCACGTTGATTTCATCAGCCCCGTCAATCACGTGATTGTTCGTAACGATGTAACCGTCTTTCGAGATGATTACCCCCGAGCCGAAACCGCGCTGCTCCGGAGTCTGGATCTGACGCTGGCGTCCGCGTCCGTCACCGAAAAAGAAGTCGAAGATGTCCGGCTGGGACTCAACCACCTGCGTCTTGCTTCGCTGAACAGCCATGATGTGCACCACCGAGTTCAAAGAACTTTCGGCGGCCTTTGTCAGATCAACAGGCTGCATGCTCGAAGCATCCAGCGCAGCCGTGCGCAGCGGCATCGCCGCATCGAAAGCCTGGTAAAACGAAGCGTTTGCCGAAGTGTTCTTCTGCATCACAGCGTATGCCGTCACTCCAGCCACTCCTGCGCTGACAGCAATTACGGCCGCAGCACCTATCGCGAATTTAGTTGTTGTTTTCATACTTTTATTCTGTTTAAAATGTTAATTTAGTCAGTCTTTTAACTTTTCATTTGCTAAAGTAGAACAAAATCCATACGGTTGTACTCCTGATTGCCTCTTTTTTCCGTCTTTTAACAGAGGCCGCAAAGCGATTAACCGCAGTTAACTGCCAATTCTGCCAAATTTACATTCGTTATCAGTCATTTTTGCCCCGTCTGACAAATCGGCACAATACCTGAGAAAAGACGGACATCCGGAACATATTCTATAAACCACGATGTCGTTTGCAGAAACCACAGCGTTGTTTGCAGAAACCACGATGCCGTTTGCAGAAACCACGATGTCGTCTGAAGTTCAGAAGCCGATATTCTGAAGCACGCAGCCGCAGCAAATATTTTTCATCCGTCAGGCCCGCGATTCGTTTTATTTGCGTACCTTTGCAGAACCAAAGAAGCAGTCGGCCGGTCTGTCGCTGATGCCTTTACGGCAGAAGAGGAAAGTCCGGGCAACGCAGAGCATCCTACTTCCTAACAGAAAGCTGTCCGCGAGGGCGGAGTAATGCAGAAGAAAACAACCGCCTCCTAACCGGGAGGTAAGGGTGAGAAGGCGGGGTAAGAGCCCACCAGCCGCACAGCGATGTGCGGGCTGTGCATCTTAGGAGTTGTAAGGTCATGTAAACCGGCATCAACGAGGGTTGCTCGCCCCACGTCGGAGGGTAGACCGCTGGAGCCTGCCGGTGACGGCAGGCGTAGATAAATGACAGACGCCCCTGCTTGCAGGGTGACAGAACCCGGCTTACAGGCCGTCTGCTTCTTTTTTTATGAAAAATACCCAAACGTATCGGAAAAATGAAAATCGCCCAAATCTGGAGATTCCTGACGTATGACATCTGGCGCATCACGGAAAGCGAAGTGACAAAAAGCACATACGCACTCTACAACATCATCAAGACCGTATACATCTGTATAACCCGGTTCGCCAACGACCGGCTTATCAACAAGGCTTCGGCCCTTACCTACAGCACCCTGCTTGCCATCGTGCCGATTCTGGCCGTGCTGTTCGCCATCGCGCGCGGATTCGGGTTCGACAATGTCATGGAAGAGCAGATCAAAAGCAACTTCGGAGGAAGCCCGGAAGCGGCGGAAGCCATCCTTTCGTTCACACAATCTTATCTGGCGCAAACCAAAAGCGGCGTATTCCTGGGCTTCGGACTTGTCTTGCTCTTCTGGACGGTGATCAATCTGGTGATGGAAATCGAAATCACCTTCAACCGCATCTGGGAGGTGAAACGCCAGCGCTCGGTTTACCGGCAGATCACCGACTTTTTTTCAATGATACTGCTGGCACCGATCCTCATCGTCGTTTCGGCGGGACTCTCCATCTTCACCACCACGACATTGAAAGAAATGGAAGACTTTGCCCTGCTGGCTCCCATATTCCAGTTTCTCATACGGCTTATACCTTATATATTTACGTGGTTCATGTTTACGGGGCTTTACGTGTTCATGCCCAACACAAAAGTAAGGTTCAAGCATGCGCTGGTTGCCGGAATCATCGCCGGAACCGCCTTTCAGGCGTTTCAGTACCTCTATATCAACAGCCAGCTGTGGGTATCGAAATACAACGCCATATACGGAAGCTTCGCGGCCCTTCCCCTCTTCCTCCTCTGGCTGCACATCTCATGGACCATCTGCCTCTTCGGCGCCGAACTCACTTATGCGGGGCAAAACATCAAAAGCTTCAACTTTGAACAAGACACGCGCAACATCAGCCTGCGCTACCGCGACTTCATCGTGATTCTGATCATGTCGCTCATCACCAAGCGCTTCGAAAAGAACGAGCCGCCATATACAGCCATCCAGCTTTCGGAAGAAAACCAGATTCCTCTGCGGCTGACCCGAAAAATCCTCTACCTCCTGCAAGAAACCGGAATCATCCATGAAGTGGCAAACGACAAGAAAAGCGAAGAAACGGCCTACCAGCCTTCGATAGACATCAACCAGCTGAGCGTGGGAATGGTGCTGAACCGGCTCTATACAAAAGGCTCTGAGAATTTCAAGATAGACAAGGACAAAGTGTTCAGCAGCGAATGGAAAATCCTGACGGAATCAAGAAACGAATATTATTCAAAAACCTGCAAGGTATTGCTGAAAGACCTGTAGGACAAACTCCTGCAGGCCTTTCAGCCCAACCGCACAAACCTGCGGCCCTTATTTTGTCAGCTGCATCATCCGGCTCAGATACTTGCCGATGATGTCAAACTCAATGTTGACCACACTGCCTACTTCCAGCGTGTGGAAATTCGTGTGCTCATAAGTATAGGGAATTATAGCCACCTGAAAAGTATCCTCTGTCGGATTGCACACGGTCAGGCTCACCCCGTTCACGGTTACCGAACCCTTGTCAACAGTAAAATAACCGCGCTTTGCCATTTCCCGGTCAAACTCATACCGGAAAGTGTAATACCAGCTTCCTTCCGCATCCTCCTTGGCAATGCAAGTCGCCGTCTGATCCACATGCCCCTGCACGATGTGTCCGTCCAGACGGCCGTTCATCATCATGCTTCGTTCCACATTCACCTTATCGCCCACCTTCAGCAGTCCGATGTTCGAACGCTCGATGGTTTCTTTCATGGCAGTCACCGTATACGTGCCGTCCTGAATGCAGACCACAGTCAGGCACACCCCGTTGTGAGAAACACTCTGGTCAATCTTCAATTCATCCACAAACGAACATTTCAACGTAAGATGCAGGTTTTCCTGCTCCTTTACAATCTTTACTACTTCAGCGTATTCTTCTACTATTCCCGAGAACATAATATATCATATTTTGATTATTTGAATATAAAACCGGCCACGAGCAGCCGGCAACCTCACTTTTTCGGAATCGGCCTGCTCCACACGGTCTTGCCCTCCGAACTCACAACCGATATTGTTCCGCCCGCATAATCGTCGATATACGTGTTTCCCTTTACCAGCATGTCTTCGGCCATGTGAATGGCCTTTTCCGACGAACGGATAGCAAATCCTTTATTGTCGCTCAAACGACCGTCAGAAAAATAAATGTCATAAGTTTCCATAACTATCTTTTTACCGTATAAAAATTCGGGGACAAATATATAATTACATCCTTTCAACACAAAATAAAATCGGAAAAAAGCGGAAAGAAAAAGACACAAAAAAAGAGAAACCAGTGTAACTGACCTCTCAACAAATTGACCGAGCGGAAAACGAGACTCGAACTCGCGACCCTAACCTTGGCAAGGTTATGCTCTACCAACTGAGCTATTTCCGCATCATGAAAAATACGACTAGCTATGAGCGGAAAACGAGACTCGAACTCGCGACCCCAACCTTGGCAAGGTTGTGCTCTACCAACTGAGCTATTTCCGCAACAAAGTGCCCAGAACAGGACTCGAACCTGCATGCCTCTCGACACACGCACCTGAAACGTGCGCGTCTACCATTCCGCCACCTGGGCATTACGGCCTTTCGGCCTATCAGCGCAACACTTTGTCTGATTGAGCGGAAAACGAGACTCGAACTCGCGACCCCAACCTTGGCAAGGTTGTGCTCTACCAACTGAGCTATTTCCGCAATATTCATTTTTTTCGTGAAGGAAATGAGACTCGAACTCACACGACATAAATTGTCACTACCCCCTCAAAGTAGCGCGTCTACCAATTCCGCCATTCCTCCAATAAGTGCCCAGAACAGGACTCGAACCTGCATGCCTCTCGACACACGCACCTGAAACGTGCGCGTCTACCATTCCGCCACCTGGGCATTACGGCCTTTCGGCCCATCAGCGCAACACTTTGTCTGATTGAGCGGAAAACGAGACTCGAACTCGCGACCCCAACCTTGGCAAGGTTGTGCTCTACCAACTGAGCTATTTCCGCAACTTTTGAGCTATCTGTTTCTCAATTGCGAGTGCAAAGGTAGTGTTTTTTCTGAAACCTCCAAAACTTATGGGCTTTTTTTTACCGTTTTTCCCTAAAATATCATTCAAAAGCACGTTTCAGCACATTCTGTCGCGGTAATCTTCGTAGCGGAACGTGCGATAAATCTCCAGTTCCCCTCCAGTATGAAGCAAAGCGACAGACGGATGATGGATGCCGTTGAACATTGTCGTCTTCACCATCGTATAGTGGATCATATCCTCAAACACAATCCGGTCGCCCGCCTGAAGTTCGTGATCGAATTTCCAGCTTCCCATATAGTCCCCGCTCAGGCAACTGTTTCCTCCAAGACGGTAAACATGATCCTCCGGAGCCGCATTCTTCACCGCCTCGGGAGGCAGCGACTCCGCTCCGCGCACACGGGGCTGATAAGGCATCTCCAGACAATCGGGCATGTGACAAGTAAAACTTACATCAAGAATGGCTGTGCGGATCCCCCTGCTCTCAACCACGTCAACTACCGACGACACCAACGGCCCGGTTTGCCAGGCAAATGCAGAGCCAGGCTCCAGGACAATCATCAGATGGGGATAGCGCGACCTAAGGCCTTGAAGCAAGCGTATCAGATGGTCGACATCATAATCCTTGCGGGTCATCAGATGGCCTCCGCCCAGATTCAGCCACTTCAACTGAGGGAACCAACGGCTGAACTTCTCCTCGATATGAGCCAATGTGCGCTCCAGTTCATACGAGCTCGACTCGCAATGGCAATGGCAATGAAAGCCTTCGATGCCTTCAGGCAAACGTTCGGGAAGCAAATCAGAAGTAACCCCGAAACGAGTTCCGGGAGCACACGGATTGTAAAGTTCTACCTCCACCTCCGAATACTCCGGATTCACGCGAATGCCGCACGAAACCGGCTTTCCTTTCGCCATCGGATAAAAACGCTCGTACTGAGAAAGCGAATTGAAGGTGATATGGCTGCAATACTTCAGGAACAAAGGAAAATTCTGCCCCGTATAAGCCGGTGAATAGGCATGCGCCTTGCTCCCGAACTCTTCAAACGCAAGCCGCGCCTCATATTCCGAGCTGGCTGTCGTGCTATGTATGTACTCGCGGAAAATCGGGAACGACTTCCACATGGCGAATGCCTTAAAAGCCAAAATGATTTCCACTCCGGCCGTATCGGCCACATGCTTTATCAGGCTCAGGTTCTTTCTGAGCAGCTCTTCCTCCATCACATAGCAGGGGGAAGGAATCTGGTTCATATCTTTTATCATCATCTTTCTTTTCTTTATTCCGTTATTCACATACTTTGAAGCGGGCAAACTTCAGCAGCAGCTGCTTGACTCCGGCATTTTCAAAACGTACGGTAGCCTTGCGGTTGTCGCCTGCGCCTTCTACCTTCTCTACCACTCCCCGTCCGAACCGCTCGTGCTCGATGTGCTTTCCCTCCAGTGAATCTCCGGACATTTGCCCGACACTTGAAGATGCCGGCACGGACGAGGAATCGATTTTCCGCAACTTGCGGGGAGCAACAAAACGATGCGGCTCCTGCGGCATCTCCCCTCCGTCAAACATCGAACAACCAGAAAGACTCAATTCTTTATCTTTACCCCAATGCGGTTGACTTATTCCCGAATTATATACTTGTTCTTCAATAACCCCTTTACGAAAACAACTATCTATTTCTTTCAAAAAAGGACTTGGGTGACAACGAATAAGTTCTCCATATCTATAACGACATTTAGCATAAGTTAAATAGCAATGGGTTTCAGCACGAGTTATTGCTACATAAAACAAACGACGTTCTTCTTCCACCTCAGAAGTCACATCTGGAAAAAGTCCATCCTCCATTCCTACAACAAAAACATTAGAAAACTCCAATCCTTTAGCTGAATGAACAGTCATCAACATTACTTTAGGAACATCATTATCATCCCTATCAGCATCTGTCAGCAAAGCTGCTTCCATCAAATAATCTGCTAAGAAAATATTAGAAGACCCATCATTTCTCTTTTTCTCGCAAAACCTCTTTATATCATTCAAAAGATTATCTATTTTCGCCAATTGGCTTAAATTTTCTGGTGTCAACCCTCTGTTCAGATTACCAATTATACCTGAATTACATATTATATCATGTCCTAACTCTTCTGCATCTTTTACCGTCAAATCTCTTTTGAAACTTTCTATCAACTCACGAAATCTATGAAGATTTGTTATATTTGTTTTTGTCAGCTTCATTTCATTCAAATCTCCACATAATATTTTCCATAAACTTACATTCTTTTGTTTTGCTACATTTTTTAATTTCACAAAAGTGGTATCACCTATACCTCGTGTAGGATAATTAACTATCCGCCTAAAAGCTTCATCATCATCAGAATTTACAACCAAACGAAAATAAGCAATAATATTTTTTATTTCTTTAGACTGATAAAACGAAGTTCCACCGAATATTTGGTATGGAACACCTTTCTTACGAAAAGTGTTTTCAAAACATGTACTTTGAGCATTAGTACGATACAATACTGCAAAATCATTATAAGCATATCCCTTATGATGTAATTCTATAATCGTATTAGCAACGATTTCACTCTCGTCTATATCATTGAATGCACGAAGAATGGAAAGAGGTTCACCCTTATCATTTTCAGAAAATACATTCTTTCTAATTTGATTTTCATTCTTATTAATCAAACTATTAGAAGCATTTACAATAGTTTGTGTAGAACGATAATTCTGTTCCAACTTAAACACACGAACATTCCTCTCACGAGCAAACGACAAAATAAAATCTATATTTGCTCCACGGAAGGAATAAATGCTTTGAGCATCATCACCGACTACACATAAATGTCGATGTTTACTTGATAATTTAAGCACAAGCTTATGCTGCACAAGATTAGTATCCTGATATTCATCCACCAAAATGTACCGAAAATAGCTTGCATAATAATCACATATCTCCGGATGAGTTTCAAAGAGTTGATAGGTGTAGACAAGTAAATCATCAAAATCCATCACATTCCTTTGATGACATCGGATACAATATTGAGAATAAATTTCATACACTTTAGGCACGCTATGACTACTATCAATCCGTCTTTGTTCTTTATCCTTGGCGTAATCTTCAGGAGATAGCAAACGATTCTTCGCATTACTAATCAAACTTAACACCCTATTAGACCTATAATCTTTTATATCAAGTTCCATCTCCCTGACGATTTCATCGATCAGACTTTTCGAGTCTGCCGAATCGTAAATGGTAAAACTGGAAGTGAAACCGATCTTTTCCGCCTCCATCCGGAGTATGCGCGAAAAGATGGAATGGAACGTACCCATCCACAGATAACGGGCTCTGTCGATGCCCACCTGACGCGCAATGCGCTCCTTCATTTCCCTTGCCGCCTTGTTTGTAAAAGTCAAGGCAAGAACAGACCACGGCTCATAACCGTGGTCCAACAAATAAGCAATCTTGTAAGTCAGTACGCGCGTCTTTCCCGATCCGGCCCCGGCTATCACCAGCATGGGTCCGTCGTTATAAAGGACAGCCTTGCGCTGACTTTCGTTCAGTTCGTCCAGATAACTGCTCTCTGCCATACTCAATTCTTAAAGCTATGAATCGGGGCGGGAATGCGGCCTCCACGGTTCACAAAAGCCTCGCAACTGAAGCGGTTGACCGGCATCACGGGCGCATATCCCAACAGTCCTCCGAACTCCACTCTCTCTCCCACGTTCTTGCCGACAGCGGGAATGATGCGTACAGCCGTAGTCTTCTGGTTCACCATTCCGATAGCGGCCTCATCTGCAATAATGCCCGAAATGGTCGCAGCCGAAGTATCGCCGGGAACAGCAATCATATCCAGACCGACCGAGCAGACGCAGGTCATCGCCTCAAGCTTCTCAATGCCAAGGGCACCCGCTTCAACCGCGTCAATCATCCCCTGGTCTTCACTCACAGGAATGAACGCTCCGCTCAGCCCTCCTACATACGATGAAGCCATCACGCCCCCCTTCTTCACCTGATCGTTCAGCAAAGCCAACGCCGCCGTAGTTCCCGCAGCTCCCGGATATTCAAGTCCGATCTCTTGAAGAACCTCAGCCACGCTGTCGCCCACAGCCGGTGTAGGAGCCAGCGAAAGATCAATAATTCCGAACGGAACGCCCAAGCGGCGGGAAGCCTCCTGAGCCACCAGCTGCCCCACACGGGTAATCTTGAACGCGGTGCGCTTGATGGTTTCGCACAGCACCTCAAAGCTGGCGCCACGGATTTGCTCGAGCGCATACTTCACAACGCCCGGACCGCTGACGCCTACGTTGATAATCGCATCCGCTTCCGAAACGCCGTGGAACGCGCCGGCCATAAAGGGGTTGTCGTCGGGAGCATTGCACAGGACAACCAGCTTGGCGCACCCCAGCGAGTCACGCTCTTTCGTCATCTCGGCCGTTTCTTTCACGATTTCTCCCATCAGCTTCACGGCGTCCATGTTAATTCCGGTCTTTGTAGAACCTACATTGACCGAACTGCAAATACGCTCCGTACACGCCAAAGCCTTCGGAATCGAACGGATAAGCAGTTCGTCACTGCGAGTCATCCCTTTGGAAACAATGGCCGAATAGCCTCCGATAAAGTTCACGCCCAACTCTTCCGCCACCTTATCCAAGGTCAGCGCAATCTTCACATAGTCATCGGGAGTATTGCATGCCGCTCCTCCCACCAAAGCTATCGGCGTAACAGAAATGCGCTTGTTGACGATAGGTATTCCGTATTCTTTCGAGATTTCCTCGCCCGTCTTCACCAGGTTGCGGGCAAGCCTCGTCATTTTGTCATAGATTTTCCGACAGAGCACATCCAGATCGCTGTCCGCACAGTCCAGCAGACTGATTCCCATCGTAATGGTGCGCACATCCAGATTCTCCTGGTCAATCATTTTATTGGTTTCGATAACCTCCGATATATTGATCATAAAAACTGCATTATATTAAGGTACGACAACAGCTGTCAGATGCGGTGCATCTTGTCGAATATTTCTTCTCTCTGGCACTTGATCTGCACGCCCATCTGCCGCCCCACTTCATCCAGTTCATTGACAGCCTGCTCGAAGGGCTTCTCCATTTTCTCCATATCCACAATCATCATCATGTTGAAGTATCCCTGCACGATGGTCTGCGTGATATCAAGGATATTCACATTGTTGTCTGCCAGCCAGGTGCAAACCTTGGCTATGATACCTACAGTATCTTTTCCAACTACTGTAATAATCGTCCTGTCCATGTTTTTTCTGTAAAATATAATTGACAGGGCAAAGGTAAACAAATCTTGGCAAAAGTCTGATGTGGGAAGAAGATAAATTCTTGCTCCGCACTCCTGCTCCATCGTGCAAACAGCCGTTTACAACATCACGTAAAGAGGACCTCTCACTCGTACGTAAAGATATATTCATCCTCATAAACATAAGACTCGAAACCATCAAAGGCACCACGAGCAGTTACCCGTGACAGGTAGTTTTCAGCCGTGAAACTGTATTCAAACGGTTCCCAATAAGCCCCGTCAGTGGTTTCTTTGATCGGATCGGATGCCTTGGAAGCTGGTTCTTCTACTTCATATCCCCAATTCGCATAATCTTCCTTAACCAAATTCCTGCTGTTCTGTCCCAGCATGCGGAGAGCAAAGAGCATGTTTATAATGTCTACATATTGCCCATCATGATGGATGCCGAACAAGGAACGGGAACTCATCACGTTGAAGTCCAAGTCAGGCGTTTCATTCAAATAAGAAGTATATTCCCAGTCCATAAAGTCCTCGTAGATGATTCCATAGGTATCAGTTCCGGTATTTATCAGGTTTCCGTCTTTCCAGTCCATTATGAGGCGGGCGTAAGTAAACGCCCGAGTGGAAGCCGTTGTCCCCGGATTCAAAACAGCAGTATCCTCGCCATTCTCCAACTCGTATGTATTGTTTTCCACAACTTTCTGCAGGTAGCGGTTGTCATCGTAATCGAAACGCCAGGCTGTTGTAGTGGGATATACGGTTTCTTCGTACATCAGACCCACATCGCCCGCCTCATTCAATTGAAGTATATAAGTGTAAGGAGAACTATGGTCCTTGGTCTGCACGAGGCGTACGGTCTTCGGGTCTTCGTAGGTGAAAGTGTACACATCGTCCG